>CAZEKS010000074.1:0-8470 GCA_964512795.1 uncultured Syntrophaceae bacterium | reverse complement strand
CCCTGCAGCGCCTGGCATGGCAACATACCGGGTGAGTAAATCCCGCCAAGGCGGGACAGAGGGCATAGTACCCTGAGCCTCTCGAAGGGAAAGGCCCGAACGCAGGGATGAGCAGAGGTCTTCAATGAGCTCGGGGACGGCAGTGAATCCGATCGGAGAAGCCGGCTCCCGGCGCGTCATCGAAAGACGTTCCCTCGGTCTTATCTAGATCCATTATCCGGCTAAGGCCCGATGATTTCTGCGAACCGCCCATTGCGGACCCGCACGATGGGTGGTGTGGGGAGGGACGGCTAATTACCGTCCCTTACCCGATTAAGTCATTTAGTATGCGGCGCTTGCCATACAATATTCTTTTGTGAATCCCAAATAGAGACACTTGCACGGTTATATGACGTATCAATATCAATGAGTTTATTAAAACCATTGTCATTGAACGACATTCCTGGATTGCCCACAGGCGCAAGACCAAAATTAAGACGATTTGTGCCTTCTCTGTCGTACAGCACCAATTGGGGAGAGTCATGAACACCCAAGTAAAACGATGCTCGAACTTTGTTGTCTTGGCCTATGAGATGGAGAGCTTTTGCTCTTATTTCGTGAGGATAATTTACGGATTCCTTGGCTGTAACTGATGAGGGCACAGTCACAAGCTGAATGGACATGCCGCCAAGAAAAGACGAAATAATTACTGCTATCAACAAAATGATAAATTGCCTTTGGTTCATAATTACCCCTTTCCCCGTCCGTGGGCTTTGATTAATTGTTTGTTATTGACTTAACACCGTCATCAGCCGCCGGGCGCCAAAGCAGTCAATGTGCAGAAGCCTAAACGGAAATCGACCAAAAATGTTACCGGTCGGCTGCATGAAGTCGTTAGCTGCCTCATGGTCCTCCCGTCTCCCTATAGGTCCGTAGTCGTTCCTCAAGCGTGCCCGTATGTAGTTCAAAGAGGTGGTTGTCGTAGTCATAGAAGTAGAGAGACAGCCCTTCGCCTTGGACTCGTGGGCGTTGCTGCCGGAACTCGACCCGTGCGTTCTTCAGCCGTTGCCTGTACTCTTCGAATTCCGTTTCTGAGATTTTGAAGGCAATGTGGTTGTAACTGCGTTCCGATAGGGGCCGGCCCTCCATAATCGCAATCCACGTTCCAGCAAGGAGGAAGAATTTCTCTTTAGACAGAGAGAATTTCCGTTCTCCGCTTGAATAGACTTCCTTTGCTCTCAGAATCGAGGTAAGAAAGCTGCTGGTCCGTTCAAGGTCTTGAACGATAAGGGTGATATGACTGATTCCCTCAATTGTCATCTCGCGCCTGCTTCATATCCGTTTCGTTCTGTGCAGCTAACGAGCCTGTAGAAAAAGTCACTTTTTTAAAAACCGCTTCTTCTGCTGGATCAAAAATAGAAAAATATTCTCTGTCATCGAAGGTGATGATAATGGTCAGGTCTTGCAATCATACATTTGACTTTATCCCCCCTCCGCCCGCTTTATTGCCCGGCTTATCGTCGCATAATGGAAACCCAGATGATCCGCAATTTCCTTCAATGTACTATTGCAAGACCTGATAATCATATAAAAGGCACCATCTGAACATACCACATGTGGTATGCTTGGGCAAAGAGCCAAATCTTAACCCCCACACTAATATAACTTTGTAAAAAGTAACTTTTAAATCATCCCATCGGGAGAAGATCAAAATTGATTCACACCATCGATCTCTTCTTCCGGAACATCGAAAACATTTCCACTCGGCAGCAGCTTTTCCTCCAGGAAGAATCTTGGTAACCGATCATCCTTTTTGGTAAAACCTACGGCCTCATTAAATTTCCTCTCCGTTTTCAAAACGGATACCCCCAAGTGGGTTAAATAATTTTCATCCAGGGGGGGTACCCAGCTTGGCTGCAACACAAGCCACAAGATGTTTCTGCAACTCAGGAATGTCTAAGAGGGGAAGAGAAGCGAAAAGACAAAGCCCCAGGCTATCAATGGCAGCAAAATAAGACTGCAAAAACTGGGAGACAGGTCCTTGTCCCGTAGAAGCGCTCGGATTGTATGAAGGGTTGGCAGGATTTGGAATGGCATTCCCACAGGTGTGATCAGCTCCCATTGCCGAAGTTGCATAAGTCACTCCTGTGCCCTTCAAACTCCGCGGATCATAAGCGGCCAAACATTGGCCTTTCACATGAGGAATCCTCTTCACTCCCAATTTCTCCCCAGTAAACTTACATCCATTACCGATCATCAATCCATTGTCACTTCTCTTGACTATTTCCTTTGCCAGGTTCAATGCCGCCTTACCATCTCCCCATGACATCAGGCCAGCCTCCATAGCCACCCCGATTGCTCCACCCACATCCATGGTATCGACCCCGACGTCGTTGCAAACCCGATTGATCTGAGCGACGATATCAATGTCATCAATCATGCAGTTTGAGCCTACCAGACCAATCGTTTCATACTCCAGACCTGAAACGATTATCTCCCCATTTTCACTTGTAAAGATATTGGAGCAATTGATAATGCAACCATCCATGCAGCGGTGAACGTGTTGACCGTTGGGTCGCTTTTTCATCAACTCAACCATATGCTCACCAGAGATTTTCTCAGCCCCGGTAAATTGACCGAGAGAATAATTTTTCGCCGCCAAACAGCCGTAAGCGTTCATCATCATCACCAGACAGGATGTCCCCAATTCTTTGAAAATTGCGATCAGTGGATGAGACAAGATGCCCTTTGAAAGTGCTGTTGATGCCTCTCTAAACCTGGCCTTGTCCCTCATTTCCACCTTGTCGCTCTTGGTATCATCAATAACAACAACCTTAAGATTCTTCGATCCCATCACCGCCCCCAATCCGCCTCTCGCAGCTACTCGGGTATGAAAATCTGGAGTGGTCACCGCCACGGAGGCAGCCTTCAGTTTCCATTCACCAGCTGGCCCAATCGCAATCACCCCAATGTTGTTCCCAAACTCCTTTCTTGTTCTTTCGATGACTTCATAATTACCAAGATTTCTGTAAGAAGCTGCAGGAACAAAACTGACCCCATCCTTATCAATTTTCAATGAGGTCAACTCCTTGGCACTCCCTTCGATCACAACTGCCTGAAGCCCAAGCCTGACAAGCTTTTGAGCAACAGCTCCTCCTGAATTGGCCTCCTTGATCGTGTTCGTCAAAGGACTCTTTGCACCCACAGACAACCTTCCATTGTTAGGGGCGGTCGTCCCTGCCAGGATGCCCGCAGAGAAAATCAACTTGTTTTCAGGACCAAGGGGATCGGCCAGGGGAGGAACCTCCTTGCTGACTATCCCAGAAGTCAAGGCCCGCCCTCCTAATCCTTCATATCCCTTTGGCAGATCTTCTATATCGGCTTTTAACTCTGACAGATTGACCCGCAATATCTTTGCCATAGTTCACACCTCCTTTTTAGGATACATTTCATGTATAATTCCCCATAATATATTATTAATCAGTTCTGTCAATTATACGAAAGTAGGATTTCTAACTAAAGCCGATCCATGGAGTCCCTGGGGCAGTGAAGAACAGGTCTTCTGAATATTTTCTATGGAGGAGGTGGAAAGGATGAGATGGGAGCCGATATCTTCATCGGAGGACGATCGGTTCAAACCTGAGGTTTGGTGCACTGATATTCTACTGTTTTTCGAATTAGGGCCGTCCTTGAGCTGACGCCTATCTTTTCAAAAATATGCTGGAGATGTTTCTTAACCGTGATCTCGCTGATAAAAAGCTTCTCAGCTATTTCTGCGTTCTTTAAGCCATTAAAGATATTTACTAAAATCTCAATCTCTCGTTTTGTCAAACCAAAGTCCCTCTCCAGAGCACCAATGTTGAGGGTCACTTCGTGTGTCAGCTCATCGATTTTAACCATATAGAAAACCCGATTTGCCATGCTCATCTCCTTTGTGAGGATTTGAGAACATAAGGAGTATTTTCTGTATTCGGAAAGGTTCAGAATTCTACAAATAGGCAAAGGAACGATGTCAAATGAATTGTTTTTCATTTGCTCGCGGAGGTGGTAACAGTCTTCCGTAATGAGATAGGGAATGAAAGGATAACTGTCTTCACCATTGCTCGGCACTCGATGCCCATTATGGGACCCCGCCAAAATTTTGCAAAAATCTTTTGCCCATTTGTTCACATACACCAGCCCCATGGAATCATTTAGAATGATGAGACCGGAAAATGAATCCTGGTCAACCATTTTGAAAATGCTGTTCTCAAGTTGAATTCTTCTGAAAACTTCCATGTTTTTCAGGGCCTGGCACAGGTATGGGGTGAGTATTTTCATCATTCTTAGATCCTTCTCTGAGAAATTTCCGAACCCCTTTGGCCTGAAAAGACCGATAATCCCTAAAAGCTCCGTCCCAGATTTTAAGTAAATAACCGTTTTATAGTATATCTTTTGAGGACGTAAAAAATCATTGTAGTATTCTGTGTCGAGAAATGAGGAATAAGAGACAAGGTTTTCCAGGCTGATAATCTTGTTCCCGTGGAAGTGCCCTTGAATGAGTCTGAAAGGGTCATCCCGATGGTAATAGTTTACGAAATCGCTAATGTATTTTTCATCAATATGTTTCCCCATAAAATCAGTTAGCTTCGAGTTTTCATCAACAAGGAAAAAAATGGAGTTTTCCATGTGAAAAATTCTCAGAAACGAATCGAGCAACTTCTGGCGGAAAATATCCTTGTCCAGATAGGAGCTGGCTACTCTCATGATGCTAAGAATATCTTTAAAGTCCTGAGATCTTAATAGCTCCATCTATATATTCCTATTTCTAACCGTTCATGGGTAATTCCGGTATGTTCATTTTGGGGGACCTTGATTTGAACTCTTAACCAGAAGAACGAGCTTATTCTAATCACAGTCATCTCGCGTTGTCAACACCAACCTGACTGACCAACCTGACCGACCTCACCGACCGTCAATCACTTTTGAATTCTCTTTTTTGAATTGGTGGTTAACCAAGCGAAAGAGTGGGAAATAGGAGAAAGGATATTTTTTTAACGAACGCTGAGGAGAGAAACTCGGTTTTAGCTCTAACGATAAGATAGGCATCTGGACGCAGTAAAGCAAGGGCAGGGTTGATGGGTATCAGGAGTAAGATAGTCAAGCCGACAAGCAGAGTGAAGCAGGCCACGCCGCATCCTTGAAATTCGAGCTTTGTGCTATCAATATTCTTGGCCCGATGTTTACCCTCCCAGGTAGGCCCTCTTAACAATCTCGCTACCTTTGAATTCGCCGATGTCACCCTCCAGAATGACTTTGCCGACTTGTAGTGCATAAGCTCTCTGAGCCACCTGGAGGGCTAAAGGAACATTTTGCTCTACCAAAAGAACACTCACTCCTCTTTCATTAATATTTTTGATAATAGGAACGAGTTCATTAACTAGCAGAGGGGCCAATCCCAGCGAAGGCTCATCCATTAAAAGCAGCTTCGGCTTGGCCATTAGGCTGCGAGCAATAGCTAACATCTGTTGTTCGCCGCCGCTTAAGGTGCCAGCTTTTTGATTACGTCTCTCCCGTAATATAGGGAAGTGTTCAAAGGCTTCATCCATATCCTTCTGTATACCAGCCTTATCCTTCCGTAAACTGGCACCAAGTTTAAGATTGTTCAAAACAGTGAGATAGGGGAAAAGTCTTCTGCCTTCGGGAATATGGGATAGGCCCAGACTCACAATATGAAAAGGCACCATTCCATCTATCCTCCTGCCCAGAAACCATATTTCCCCTGAGGTTAATGGGATGAGCCCGGAAAGGGCTTTCAAGACAGTACTTTTACCAGCCCCGTTAGCCCCAATAATGGCAACTACAGCTTCCTTAGCAACACCTATGGAAACATGGTCTACTGCTATGGCTTTCCCATAGTGTATCGTTATGTCCTTCACGCTAAGCTGCATGCTCGCCCCCAAAATAGGCTTGGATGACAGCTTCATTCTGCCGCACTTCTTCGGACGAGCCTTCGGCAATTCTATTTCCGAAATTCAGTACGATCACTCTGTCACATAAGCTCATAAACTCCATATTGTGCTCAACCAACAGAATGGTGATCCCCTGTGATCGTATTTTCTCAAAGACTCCGAGGGAAAAGACAATTTCATCACGGGTCATCCCGGCGATTGGCTCGTCAAGTAGAAGTAGTTTCGGCTTAATGGCCAAGGCTCTCGCCACGTTAAGCACCTTTTGGTGGCCATGAGGCAGATTCTTTGCAAGTTCATGCTTTACTTTATCCAGCCCCACGAACTGCAAGATTTCCCTGGCCTGGTTTGAGATATATTCTTCCTTCTTGCGGTATGCTGGGGTATTGAATAGGGCCTCCCAGAAGCCAGACCTTGGATATAAGTAGAATGATGCCACCACATTTTCTAAGACAGTGAAATCAGGGAAAAGATAAGCTAATTGAAAAGTGCGGCCTATACCGCTCTCTGCAATCCTATGCGGTTTCTTACCGGTGATATCGTGTCCATCAAACAACACTTTCCCAGTCGTAGGTCGAACAAATCCGGTTATTAAATTAAATACCGTTGTTTTCCCTGCACCGTTGGGGCCGATTAAGCCGACAATCTCTCCCTGATTGACATACAGGTCCAATTGGGAGACAGCAGCTAAGCCTCCAAAATGTTTGGTCAAACCCTTCGTTTCAAGCAGCGCTTCCGGGCGCCTTTGAATTACGGACTTCAGCATACTTTGCCTTGATCTGGTCGAGCAGACCAGCAATGCCTTGAGGCATTAGGAAGACTACAACGACCATGATAGCTCCCAGAATGAGAGGAGCAAACTCTTTGAGCCCACGGAAAAGCTCTGGAACCATGACCAGAATAGCAGTTCCGACAATAGGTCCGGCGAATCTGTCACGTCCACCTACGAGCATATACATCACCAAGAATATGCTCGGGAGAAAACCAAAGGTAGGGGGTGTCAAAACGAGATTGTAATGAGCGTACCATGCACCAGCTATGCCGGCAAAAAAACAGCCTACAGCCAGGGCAAGGACTCTAAATCCCGCCTCATTGATACCTACACTGGATGCCACCAAATGAGACTGGGCAATACCTTTCCAGGTCATGCCAATACGGCAGTGCTCAATCCTGCAGAGAGCCAAAAGACAGACCAGGGTTAGCAGCAGGGTAAAATAGTAGTATGGTACTTTCTCACCAAGGAAAGTTATACTTATTACGCCAGGAATGTCGATGGGGCTTAAGGGAGGGATACCCGTGAGGCCAATAGCACCAGTCCATTTCTGGGCCACTCTTATGATATTCACTATCGCCATTCCTCCAAAAAGACTCACCATGGAAAAGTAGATTGCCCTCACCCTAGTAAATGGGTAACCCACCAAAACGGCAATGGTCATCGATGCTAAACCACCTAACGGTATGGTGAGCCAAGGGTTCAAGCCCAACTCTTTTGATATGACACCCGAAAAGTAAGCTCCAATACCCATGAAAGCAGCATGGCCGACGGAAACCTGACCACAAAGGGCTATTGTGCGCAGGCTGCCCACGACAATAATGTATATCAAAGTAATAATGAAAATGTGAAGGTAATAAGGCTGTTTGATGAATAGCGGAAGTAAGAACAAAAGAACGACCAACGTCGCCAAACTGGCAGGCTTAGCCACCCCACTCTTTATATTCACTAAGGACACCCCTGAATCATATTTATACCTCGTGGCCAAACAGTCCTTGAGGTCTGAAGAGCAGAATAAGAATAACGATGCCCAATCCTAATGCGTCAGTGGCGGAGCCGCTTAGCAAAAGAGGTAAGAAGGAGTCTATGGTACCCAGAATCAGCCCGGCAGGCAAGACACCCCCAATACTTCCTATCCCAGCCAAGATGACTACTTCAATGGCCTTTACCAGCATTTGGTCTCCAATAAAGGGGTTTAAGTTGAATATAGCCCCCATTAAGCTGCCCGCCACGGCAGCTAAGGCGCAGGCAATAACAGTGGCAACAGCAGAAATCCGGTAGATATTGATCCCTTGCAAGACAGCTCCGACAGGCTCCTGAGAAACGGCAAGCATTTGCTGCCCTATCTTGGTCTTTCGTATGAAAAAGATGAGCATGAGCATTAGGACAGTACCAATAATGAAGGTTAATAGCCTCTCCACGCTGAGCGAGACACCCCTCCCTCTGATAACACCTGGGGCAAAGCTGGGTATGGACCTCACATAACTGCCGACCAATATATTGACTGTAGACTCCAGAATGACAATAAGGGCAAGCGCTATGACGATGGTACGGTTTGGGTCCCCAAAAAAGGGGCGGAAGCAAAACCTCTCCAGAAAAAGCCCAAAAGACCCCACGATGAGTGTGGCCAACACCAGGGATAGCCACTGGTTAATGCCAAATACGACTGCCAGTTGATAGCAAATATAACCACCGGCCATGTATATGACGGCATGGGCAAAATTCAGAACGCCCATGATGCTGAGAAGCAGGGCAAAACCGAGAGCCATCA
>CAZEKS010000073.1:0-8561 GCA_964512795.1 uncultured Syntrophaceae bacterium | reverse complement strand
CAAATAACGCCCCTCCTATATTGACTGGAAAAGCTAAATAAGTATAACTTTTGATTTCACTCCCCCATGCAATCAAAGCTATATTTTGAATGATGAAGAGAAGACCAAAAGAGGCTAACATCGAACTGCCCTCATAGGCGCCTATTGATGCTGACGAGGTTCTAAGACGCGTGAACACAGTTCTATAAAGCAAAAACCCTATGATGAATATAACAGGCCCGCAAATAGCGAGAGAGACCAGGGGATTAACCCCAAATCCAAACAGAAACCAGGTGCCTATAGCCCCAAGCATAATAAACTCGCCGTGAGATATGTTCAGCACACGAGCAACACCATACTGTAAACTGAGTCCCATAGCTATTAGGGCATAAAGGCCGCCCAGCAGTAAACCGGCAATCACTATGTCGAGGATTTTCACAATCATCATTCTATCCAACCTTATTCAAAAATTTCCCCCCACCCTTCCCTCTCCCCTGAGGGGAGAGGGAAGGGTAAAGGGGGACATAAGAATCAGAAATGATACTCTATTTTTACTTTTTTGCCGGTGCAGGTGCTGGCCACTTCGGCTTAGGATATACAAATGGTGCGGTAATCTTAGTGGCAGGCCATTTGCCTCCTCCCACGGTTTCAAACACTCCCTTTTGGTATTGACCAATCTCCCCGTTATGAGATTCTTTTGCCATAAGGCCGCCTTTAAAACTCGTCGGTCCCAGAATCGTATTAAACGTCTCGGTAGCCATTACATCTCTTATCTTTTTCTGGTCAAGGGTCCCAGCCTTCTCGATAGCCTGCTTCCAAAATTCATATCCAGCCCAATAGAGAGGGTGTCCCCACCAGTCGTTGGCTTGTTCAGGCCTGCCTTTATATAGTTTATCGAATAGCACCTTGGCTGCGGGAGACGTCTTACGGTTTGCGATAGTAAAACCACATACTCCCTCCGTCGCTGGACCAAATATTACATGATAGAATCCGAAATTGACTCCGGGGCCGCCTAAGAAAGCCTTCGGGTTATAACCAAGCTCCATGCATTGCTTGGTAGCCAGTATGACTGCATCGGGGTAAGCAAGAACCAGTAAGGCGTCGGCCTTAGTCTTCTGAGCGTCCTTCAATATGGGCGATAGGTCTTTAATGTCAGGCGGAACGCTCTTTATCCCAACGATATTAATTCCCTTATTCGGCAGTTCAATACCACACACACCGGAATACTCTATGCCAAAGAGGTCGGCCATAGTGATGATATATGCCGTCTTCGCACCCTTTTGGGCAAGAAGGTCAGCCCAAACCGGTATCTGGTACCAGTCGGAAAAACTCAAGCTGATAAAAAGATAGGGAAGGCTTGGAAGCATGTCCCTGATCGTCGTGGCACCACCCTCAGCTGTCATCAGTATATAATTGTACTTATTGGCTATAGGGGCTTGAGCAAAAAGAAAAGAGGTGCCACAGGCGGGCCACAGAAAATCAACCTTGTCCTCTAAAATCAATTTTTCCGTCAGCCTCGTCATCGTGCCCGGATCACTCTTATCATCATAGATCTTTAACTCTATGGGCAATTTCTTGTTGTACTCCTTCACAAATATACCGCCCTGGGCATTGACCTCAGCAACGAATGTCTCATAGATGGGTCTGAATGCCGAGTCTCCAATCTGAGCCATCCAGCCTGAGAGAGGTCTTGACATACCAACAACAATTTTGTCTTTTGAAAAAGCAGTGAGTGGAAAGACGACAAATGAAACTGATATAATGATGCAAAGCCCAAATTTTAAATGTTTCATATTCTCCCCTCCTTTGATAAGTCCGTTGATAAGTAACCTACCCTATCATTCTAAATTTAACTGCAAGAGACCTTCATCCGTTATCGATGCCTATCGACTGGAACTTATGATCCCACCTCCTTTCTCGTCATAAACCCTTTTTCTCCTCAGGGTTGCCAAAAGATGATCTTCATAAAATAAAAAAAATCTATCTGACCCTTTCTTTATTGTCAAGAAGAAATTTGAACCCCGTTTCCACGTCGATTCCACCCCTTAGAGAGCTATAAAAAACCGTTCTTCGCCCTCTTATTTACGCAGATTCCAAAAAATGATTACACAGGTTTTTACTCTTTTCCAATGCATTTCTAATCGGTGTAATCCTTTCGTAATCCGTGTAATCAGAGATTTCTGGTTTTTTTTCAAAAACCTCTCGCGAGATGATTGACGATCATCACCTCTTCTCTTTGCTACTCACTTCCCTATTGGACCGTTAAGCACCGCTCTGTTTCCGGTCTTGAACTTAAGGGCGCAGAATTGGCTTTATCGCTTTCCCCTTTTCCATGTCTTCTACTGCCTTGTTTATTTCGTTAAATGGATAGAAGGTGATCAACCGGTCAAAGGGGAAGCGCCCCTGGCGATACAATTCAATGAGTACGGGGATAAACACATCCGGAACGGAATCGCCTGCGATGATCCCCTGAACCGTCCTGCCGTTCAGGAGCTTTTCCATATCCAACGCAACCTCTGTGCCAGGTGCTACAACCCCAAGCAGTCCGCAAACCCCACAGCGGGGTCCACCGCGAATCAGGGAATCCGCAGCCTGCCGTAACACCTTAGGATTGCCGACGCACTCCAGAGTGAAGTCAGCGCCCTCACCCGTGATCTCCTGGATTGCGGCGACCGGATCTACCTTGCTGGAATTGACGGTATGCGTGGCGCCGAATTTCTTAGCCATCTCCAAGCGGTCAGAATTGATATCCACGGCAATAATGGTTGTGCAACCGCACACGACCGCTGCGAGAATAGCGCTCATCCCCACCGCACCGACACCGAATACAGCGATGGAAGCCCCTGGCTTAGGGTGAAGCGAGATCATGACCGCGCCTGCGCCTGTCCGGAGGCTACAGCCCATCGGGCCAAGAATCTCGAGGGGGACGTCTTCTCTCACCTTGACGACGTTCCGTTCGCTGACCAACGCAAAATTGGCAAAGGAGGATTGGCCCAAAAAAGAGCCATGGATGATTTGATTGCCCTTTCGCAAGGTCGTCGTTCCGTCAATACGGGCGCCACCGAAATTGAGGGGGAAAAAATTCACGCAATAGGGATCATAGCCCGACTTGCATGGGATGCATTCCCCACAGGAGCCCCAGCCCAATACCACGTGATCGCCCGGTTTGACCTTGGTCACCTGTTTTCCCACCTTTTCAACAATGCCGGCCCCTTCATGCCCGAAGACACTTGGCGGCGGTGGGATCGGTAAATGACCGTCCCGGCCGGCCAGATCCGTGTGGCAAATTCCAGCGCCTACAATACGGACCACCACCTCATCATTCCTCGGCTCATCAAGCTCTATCTCCTCGATCTTAAAAGGACCTGATTTCTCCCACACCACAGCAGCTTTTATTTTCATTTTGAACCCCCTTTGAAATTAAAATTTATTAACGCTATCGAGCTCTTTCTCCGGAACATCAAAAACATTTCCACTCGGTGGTAGCTTCTCCTCCCGGAAGAACCCCGGCAACCGGTCATCCTTTGCTGTAAAACCAGCGGCATCATTGAACTTCCTCTCGGCTTTCAGCACGGAGGTCCCCAAATTGACAAGATAATTCTCATTGAGGGATTCACCGGTGAACGCTGAAACACACGATATGAGAGACGACTGTGGCACCGGCGAGAGAAGCGGCATACCAGCCATCATGCAAAGACCCAGGCTATCTGCTGCAGCCATGAAGGTCTGCATAAACTGCGATGGACCCGCCTGTCCGGTAGGAGACCCGGGATTATACGAAGGGTCTCCAGGATTTGGCAGAACAAGGCCTGCAGTATGGTCTCCCCCCATCGGCGAGGTCGCATAGGTTACCCCCACACCTTTCAGTCCCCTCGGGTCATAAGCTGACAAACACTGGCCCTTCACATGTGGAATCCGTTTCACCCCCAACTTCTCCCCTGTGAACTTACATCCGTTGCCAATCATTATTCCCCGATCCGTGGCCTTCCCTATCTCCCTGACAAGACTGAGGGCAGCTTTCCCATCTCCCCATGCCAGCAGCCCTGCCTCCATTGCCACCGCAATCGCTCCGCCAATATCCATCGTATCGACTCCGACATCGTTGCAAACCCGGTTCATATACGCAATGCTGTCGAGATCGTCGATCATACAGTTCGAACCCATCAATCCAATCGTTTCATACTCAAGACCGGAAACAATAACCTCCCCCTTTTCATCTGTATAGACATTGGAACAACTGACAATACACCCATCCATACACCGGTGGCTGGGTTGAGCATTGGGCCGCTTCTTCATCAACTCTATCATGTACTCGCCGGAGATCTTCTCAGCCCCTTCAAATTGCCCGAGGGAGTAGTTTTTTGTTGGGAAACACCCAAAAGAATTGATCATCATCACTAAAACAGGGGTCCCTATATCTCTCATTGCCGGCCCCAAGGGATCAGCCAGAATGGCCTTGGAGAGTGCAGCCACGGCTTCCCGGAATTTGGCCTTATCCTTGGCTTCTACCGGGTTACATCCGGTATCATCGATTATGACGGCTTTAAGATTTTTGGAACCCATCACGGCACCCAGCCCGCCCCTTGCAGCCACCCGGATGTGAAAATCGGGCGTCGTGACCATCAACGATGCAGCCTTCAATTTCATCTCACCAGCTGGCCCTATCGAAATGATCGAAATCTTATTCCCATGATCCTTCTTCATTCTCTCAATAAGCTCATAATTTCCAACCCCTTTCAGGGAGGAGGCGGGAGTAAAGGTCGCTCCGCTCTTGTCAATTTTCAACAACGTGAGTTCTTTTGCACAGCCTTCAATCACCACAGCCTGAAACCCGAGCCTCGCTATCTTCTGGGCGGCCGATCCTCCTGTGTTGGCCTCCTTGATACCGTTGGTCAACGGGCTCTTAGCCCCCACGGAGAGTCTACCCGTATTGGGGACCGCTGTCCCGGCCAAAATTCCAGCAGAAAAGATCAATTTGTTTTCTGAACCAAGGGGGTCCGCCTTTGGAGGTACTTCTCTCCCAATAATATTGGAGGACAACCCTCTCCCCCCCAATCCCTGGTACTCCTTGGGCATTTCTTCTACCTTAACCTTCAACTCAGATAGATTGACCCTCATTATCTTGCTCATGGTTTGTACCTCTCTTAATAAAATTAAATGCTCATCTGAGATTCATCATTTTCTAATTTATTGGAAATATGTATGATTTACTCCATAGCGTGTGTCCAAAAAAAATCTTGAAATAACAAATTAGTTGGTATAATATTAGACCAATCAATATTTGTCAAGAAAAAATATTTACGCTTGATATCTCAGACCCTAAAGGAGGGAAGATGGCCATATTTAGGCCCATCAGGCAACTTCGAGTTTCAGAGGAAATCATCGCACAGCTCAAACAATCCATTCTGCTGGGCCATTTCAAGCCCGGAGATAAACTGCCCGCAGAACGAGACCTAGCAGAAGAATTTCGGGTGAGTCGTGTAGTAATTAGAGAGGCTCTGCGGGCATTAGAAAATTCTGGATTTTTGGTTACCCGGCAGGGGGCAAATGGCGGTGCTTACGTGACCGATCTGAACTTCGAAAATTTGGCCAAGACTTTCTTGGATTTGTTCATGGCTAACAAGATTTCCATTCGTGAAATGCATCAGATGAGAATTCTTGTGGAACCCGAGGTGGCCCGGTTGGCGGCCTCAAGAATCACTCCAGAATTTGCTCAACAACTGAAAGATTCTTTGGAGGCCGAGGAACTCCCGATACCATCCTTGCCCGTAGACGTGGAAAGGAAGCAAAGGGTGCATTTCATTTTGGCTGAGATGTGCGGCAATCGCTTTTTTGAAGCCCTTGTCAGATCTGCAGTGGGACTAACAAGGAACCTCGTAGAGGCGGTGGGGCCTGACCCGCGCTACATGCATCCGGCAGGGATGCACCGTCCCATTGTCGAAGCAGTATTGTCTGGTGATCCAGAAGCAGCATGTTCTACCATGAGAGAACACTCCATCGAATTTGGACAGATCTTAATCAAAATGGAAAAGACCTATCGGGAAAAGAAATCACCATAACCAATCTATACTATCCTCCTTAATAATAGGAACAGTTTCCATTTAAGAATGTGATCAGGGTTCATCTTTAACAAGTTGTTAAAATCTTGATCGGGCAAGTTGCCAAAATTGGGATGTGTCCCTATTTTCCAATCCCTTGACAATTTTGTTCCATTATGTTTTATTTTGTTAGAATATGTTTTATAAGAGATTATAGGAAGGGCCATGGAAAGAATATTTGATTTTTATTATTACTATTACTTTTTTGACAGAGGTCACCCATAGGTTCTTTCCTCAAGGAAGGGATGAAAAGCCATGGGTGAATGAATAGCCCCATGGCTTTTTTATTTTTTAGAAGCCATGGAGGCAACTCTGTGGCTTTTTTTGTTCTGTAAAGATGGATCCCTTTTACCACTCTTATGAAAGATATAATGAAAGACGTTAAGCAGACGGAAGGAGGAACAGTCATGACGGAGTTCAAGTTTTCGAACGTAGATCGTGAAATGGAGGTCTACGGCTACGATTCAATGGTTAAAAGCCATTGCCGGATGTGTCATGGTGGTTGCGGGGTGCTGGTCTATATCAAAGATGGTAAAGTCGCAAAGATTGCCGGTGATCCCGATTGCCCCATTAACCATGGGACACTGTGCACCAAAGGGCTTGCTTCAGCACAGTTGGCCTATCATCAGGATAGGCTTACTTACCCTGTCAAAAGGATTGGTCCCAAGGCGAGCGGCAAATGGGAACGGATTTCATGGGATGAAGCCCTGAACACCATCGCCGAGCGAATCCTCGAATATAAAGAGAAGTACGGGGCCGAATCGATCGTATTCGGCTACGGGACCGGCCGCGAAAATGAGGCAGTGATCTACCGTATCTCCAACTGCCTCGGCTCGCCAAACGTGCTGACCGCAGGCCATTTCTGTTATGGTCCCCGGATATCAACAGGCATCATCACCTGCGGTACGAATCCCATCGTCGACTACGAGAATTTCCCCAAGTGCATCATGATGTGGGGAAACAATGTGACGATCAGTAACGCTGACGAATACAAAGGGGAACCATTCTCCGTGGCGCTTGACCACGGTGCCAAACTCATCGTCGTCGATCCGAGGCTCACCCGTCCGGCCGCACGGGCGAATGTCTGGCTCCAGTTGAGACCCGGCACAGACGCAGCCCTCGCCCTCGGGATGCTTAACGTGATCGTCAACGAGGATCTCTACGACAAAGAATTTGTCGAAAATTACACTTTCGGGTGGGAGCAATTCGTAAAAAGGGTGAATGAGTACCCCCTCGACAAAGTTCAAGAGATTACCTGGGTTCCCAAAGAAAAGATCAGGGAGGCGGCCCGGCTCTTTGCCACGACAAAACCGGCTGCCATTCAGTGGGGTGTAGCCATCGAGCAACAGATCAACTGCGCGGACAATGACCGGTTACTCATGTTCCTCATGGGGTTAACAGGTAACATTGATGCCCCGGGCGGTCAGGTCCTCAACCGGACACCCAATATCGTTAACGTAGGTCACTTTGGGGCCCATGGCATGCTTCCCAGGGCCCAGTTCGCAAAACGACTGGGAGGTGATCGTTTCCGTCTTGCCTCGCGGTTTGCCATTCTTCAACCGAAATGCGTTTGGGATGCAATCCTCAAAGAGAAGCCATACCCAGTAAAAATGCTCCTTTTCATTAGTTCCAATCCTGTAATCACCCGTGCCAATGCCAGAGAAGTCTACCGTGCCCTTGAGAAGGTCGAATTCATGGCCGTGGCCGACTTCTTTCTTACCCCGACCGCAGAGCTTGCGGATATCGTGCTGCCTGCTGCGACATGGCTTGAGATGGATTACATCGGCGACTTCTGGAAGCGTCACGGCTATATCCTACCCCGTCGCAAGGTCATTCAGGTAGGTGAATGTCGCTCAGACCATGAAATGCTCAACGACCTCGCCCACCGGATCGGCCAGGGCCAATACTGGTGGGACAACTTCGAGCAGGCCCTCGATTATATACTCCATCCGATGGGCATCACCTGGAATGATTTTAAAAAGATGAATTACATCAGGGGAGAGGTGAGGTATTACAAATACAAACAGAAAGGGTTCTCCACCCCTACGAGGAAGTTTGAGCTCCATTCCACCGTTCTCGAAAAGATGGGATATGATCCACTCCCTCAGCACAGGGAACCCCCGGAAAGTCCGGTGAGTACACCAGAACTCTATGAGGAATATCCCTATATCCTGATTACGGGTGCGCGGCCCCCCGGATTCTTTCACACAGAAAACAGACAGGTACCACGGCTAAGAGAGCTTCACAGGGACCCAATCGTTGAGATTCATCCCGATGCGGCTGCAAAGGAAGGTATCAAAGAAGGCGACTGGGTCATCATTGAATCCCGTCGAGGAAGAGTGAGACAGCGGGCCAAACTCGCCCTTGGACGTGATCCCCGGATTGTTGCAGCTCAGCACGCGTGGTGGTTTCCGGAGATCAAAGACCCGGGTCATGGCTGGGATGAGTCAAATATTAACATCCTCACAGATAATGCCTTAGAGG
>CAZEKS010000072.1:0-8564 GCA_964512795.1 uncultured Syntrophaceae bacterium | reverse complement strand
CCAAGCATACCACATTCCGTGGTATGTTCAGATGGTGCCTTTTATATGGTTATCATGTCTTGAAATCACATATTTCATAGAACAGGACAGGGTGGCATCCGTAAAAAAGTTGGGACGAACTTTGGGGACGTTCGTGCAGAGCGTGCTTGGAAGCATTAGGAATCAGGTGTTATCCATAAAGAAGTTGGCCGTGTCGCGTTAAATTACCTTTTCCATCACCTCTTTTCTTCTATCCTACTTTTATCCTTCCCTCCTCACTCTTGAGGGTTACGCACAATTTTCGTTTCCGCTCGGGGTCATTTTTAGATAAAGTAGAAAATCACATAATGCTGAATCGGGTTTTACGAGGAGGTATTGAAAAGCTTTCGGGTCAGGCTTGCAGTATCGCAATTTCGGTGCCCGAGGCTACGGTTCTTTCATTATGAAGTTCTATAGTTCCCTGCCACTTGTAGCGGGGTAGACCAGGTAGTATCGAACGCGCGGCTATACGCCGAGGTAGTCAGGGTGAAGCATATTTTATTTTTCGAGTGGTCAATTTCTAAATTTTATATTATAGCGTGGGGCTTCCACCCCGTGTCGGTGAGCTTGCCCTGAGCAAATCGAAGGGATTCCGACCTCCGGCACCAATTATTTCAAATAGGAGTTTTTAAGGCAAGTTGAAGTTTGAGGGGCAGAATTAAATCATTAAGATTTGCTTTCATTCAGATATTTTCTCAATCCTGCAATGGACGTTGGTAATTCCTCACCCTCCCTCTCGTACACCATGACTACTGCAGGATCCTCATTAAGATAGTTTGCTGCCACATCCTTGCGCGTTGAGAATATGACCTCATGCTCCGCGTTCCGTTCCCCTTTCCATCTCAAGCCTTCTTCCGTCTGATTCCTGCTGTAAAGCAATAATGAACCTGGGACATTTTTGTCAATAGATGTGATATTTTGTATCAATAAAGCTGAAGATTGCCATAAATTCTTAAATGGGCTTTATTAAGATAATCTATTGAATATATTCTTAAAATAACTATCATCAAACCTTTGGTACCTTTGGCACATTTCTTGCCTTTTTAAAGACATTTTGAAATCAAAATACCACAAACCCATATAGCTATCTGATAATACCAGCCCGGAAAGTTTTGAAAAATGAATTGGCTATCATTCTGTTTTTGCATAATTTTATATTTTTGTGGTTTTTTCAGCTTAAATCGCAGCCAAAATCGAAACTGTCAGATCAGATCTCAATAAGCATACTCATAAAAATAGGTATGCTTTTTATTAATATCGCGGTAGCTAACTTCTTGGGGGCTACCGCATACCTCCCGATCTGCGGGAGGAGATTCACTGTACTAACTAAACAGATAGGAGGAACAATGTATAGTAGACTGACTGCACGACAAAATGCCATAAGAGATGCAAAAAACAATCTTCCCGGCAAGGGTGACCAGCAATTCTCCTCGTTTGAAAAGGAGCTGATGGCAATGGCCAGGAATGAGGCCCGGCAAATCACCTCTTCCTATGGCCCTAAATTAGAAGTCCTCAATGGAAAATACAAACCCTTGCTTAAGGATTATGAACGTATCTCCAAAGACTATGATGCTCATGCTACCAAGATCGGTCGCAGCGAACCAAGTGTGGAGTTGACCAGGACGAAGTACTATGTGCTGATGCTTTTATTTGTCCTGGGTGAAATCCCTATGAATTCGCTTGCCTTCGCGGTGTTTGGAGAAAACCAGATTTTCACATGGATCATGGCGGTCGGCGTAGCCGTAGCGATTCCATGGATTGCCCACGCCATGGGGATTCTTTTTAAGCGTTGGTCTGGTCCATCGTGGAAGAATGCCATTGGCATCGGAACACTCCTTTTCCTTACCATCGGTGGCTTGGTTGCAATCGGCTACGTACGTGTCCAGTACCTGGGTGACCTCAGCAAAACGGGAGCAGTCAGCAGCTTCGGCAACAGTACCCTGATAGGGGCCGCCTTTGTTGGACTGAACCTGGTCATTTTAGCTGCAGCGACACTCTGTTCTTATTTTGCACATGATACGGATTCCATGCTGGAGCATTTACATCGTAGGACAAACCAGCTCGATAAGGCCACGCGAACCGCCGAAGCAAAGTATAGGAAAATCCTAACCGAACAACAACAAAAACTACACCGTATTCAGCAACGAACCCAGGAAATTATCCATTACTACCGCAAAATCAACCTGCGCAAGCGCCCAGACCATGAAAAACCCAAATCCTTTGACCGGGATCACGAGTTGGGTGTAGAGTTTGCAAATGAAGACGAAGGCACGAAATTGGAAACCGAGACCGCCCCTCTGAAAATGGTGGCATCCAAACAACCCCGTTCGTAATGATTGAGGGGGTATATCCAAATGAAACAGCGGCAACTGAAACTACTGAGGCTTATCATTATTGGCGCACTTCTCTTATGCAACCCATTGAGCTGGAGTGTTGAAGCCTTCGGAAAATCCGAAAACTCCTCCCAACATCCACGGGTAATCATTATTCTTGTGGACATGTCTGGCAGTGCGGATCAAGCTCGGCGTACGGTCTGTAAGGAGGCGTTTGAGAAGATCTATCAAAACCTTCGGCATGGGGATCGCGTTGTGGTGGGGATCATCGCCAGTCGTTCCTATATCGATTTCAAGCCAACAGTGGATGAGGAAATTCCGAAAAAAACTGTTTGGGATAACCGCTTACAGTTTGAGAGAAGCTTGACCAAAACCAGGGAGAAAATTCGAAGAGAGGTCAATAAACTCTTATCGCAAAAGGGGGGATCTCTGCTGACGGAGATTTTAGATTCGCTGAATATTGCAGATTCAATTTTCCATGGCGAGAAGGAGCGTCAAAAGATTCTGGTTATCCTTTCTGATATGATTCAGGATTCCAAGGAATACAACTTTGATAAGGACAAGATTACAGACGAGTATATTAATAAAGTCATCAGATATCGCCAAGAGAACAACCTCATGCCAAACCTTACGGGTGTCAAGGTCTATGTGGCAGGGGCCAGTGCGGCTGATTCCAATAAATTCCGAGCGGTACAAACATTTTGGACTCGTTATCTAACCAAAAGCGGAGCGGATTTCTCCTCTCATCGGTACGGACATTCCCTTATCAATTTTGAAAATGGATCCTAAATGCAGCAAGTCCTAATATGAAACACGGTGTCAGCCCTTGACGCGGGACAATTTCCTCTCGAGATCTCTCGTTTCTTCTCCAAGTCTCTTATTGTTCCTTATCCCTTCCTTAAGTCCCCTTCCAATCTTGGTTAAAGCAGAGTAGGTGAGGGCTTGTTTGCTTTTTCCTTTGTGCCCATGCTAAGATACAAAGACTTTTTTTTGAAGACTCCAACAGGGTCCTGAAAGAATCTTTTTTCGGCGGCCTACGAAGGACTTAAGCCTATGGCGGAGATTATTCCCTTTAAGGGACTTCTGTATGATGTTTCCAAGGTTGCTATTGAGGATGTCCTTGCCCCTCCTTATGATATTATTACACCTGAATGGCGGGAATCATTATACACGAAGAGCCCCCATAACATTGTCAGAATAGATTTTGGCAAAGAAGAACAAGGAGATAATGAAACCGAAAATAAATACACGCGGGCCAAAAGATTCTTCGATGTTTGGATCAAGGACGGCGTATTGATACGCAGCGATAAACCTTCCTTTTACGCCTATGAGATTATCTATACCATTCATGGTGTAAGAAAGCGACTCCCCGGATTTCTGAGCCTTGTCAAACTCGAAGAATTGGGCAAAGGGAGCATTTACCCACATGAATGCACACACTCCAGTCCAAAACGGGACAGGCTGAATCTCCTGAAGGCGTGTAAGGCAAACACCAGTCCTATCTTCTCACTCTATGAAAGTCCAGCGGATGGAATTTCTGGAATTCTCTCGAGGGTCACCCTTACAAAGCCTTATCTCCAGGCTGCTGATATCTCCGGTAATCTGCACCGGCTCTGGCAGATCGATCAGACCGAGGAGATAGAAATCATTAAACAGGAGATTGCAGGCAAGGCTGTCTTTATTGCTGACGGACACCACCGATACGAGACTTCGTTTGAATACCAGAGAGAAATGTCGGCAAAGAAGGCCTCTTCTTCGAGCAAGAAATCCTATGATTACACTCTCATGTTTCTCGCCAATTTGATGGACGAGGGAATCACCATCCTTCCGACACATCGGCTCATCAAGGAGATTCCCAAGGATATCCATGAAATGCTTTCCAGATATTTCGAGATCGAAATGGTGGCGAATGATTTTGACATCTATAGAAGACTCTTCGGAAAAAAGAATGTTTTCGGTTTCTTCAGGAAACGAGAAAAGTCGTGGTATATTCTTACTTATAGGGGACGGAATCTCTCGGATGTCCATTCCGACTTGAGGGAAATTGATGTGATCATCCTGCATGAAATGATATTTAAGAGGATTCTTCAGAACGCTGAGATCGGATATGAGATGGACATTGCAAAGGCACTCGATCAAGTGAATCATGGAGAGTATGCTGCAGCTTTTTTCCTGAATCCGACACGGGTTGAGGATGTCGAAAAATCCGCCCTTTCCTCAGTGAGAATGCCACCCAAGTCCACCTACTTCTATCCGAAACTTATGACCGGATTGGTATTTAATAAATGGGAATGATCCCATCGGTGCTCATCAGATAAACCACCGATTTCTCCAAGGGCCTTTGCAAAGTCCTTATCCATTTGACCGAGAAGATATCATTTTTTTGTGAAAAGGCCTGGGAAGAGAAAAGGTGATGAGATCATCGGGCACAATGATAGGAAATCGCCTGAGGTTGGAGAATGGACTCAAAATCCCACGGGGCTTCCACCCCGTGTCGGTGAGCCTGTCCTGAGTAAACCCCGTTAGAAGGTCTTCGACCTTCCAATGGGAGGGCTCACACGGGGCTTTAAACCCCGTGTTCGCTCCAAATGGAATCTTATTTTCATCCCCGCTGCAAGCAGCAGGGCTTTCTAACGGGGTCAATCGAAGGGATTCCAACCTCCGGCGCCAATGATTTCAACAGATTCGCTTTTTGTAAGGAGAGATCTTTGAAAGGAACTCTCTTAACTTCTTTTGAAAGTCCACTATCGATCTTCCTATCCATTGTGACCTGATAACCGGATAAACCATTCACCAATCTTTAAATTGGCTGTGTGTCGAGGGGATAGAAGGTCATCGACAACTTCTTGATGAGAGCGCCGGCAGGCGTATTGGCCATGGCTCCGTCTTCGCCAATTGCAAAGAATTTGCCTGTTTCTCGCATCTGATCCCAGTTATGGAAAAACACAGTGGAGACGGGTAGCCCGAATTCGCGAAAGCAAAAAATGTATTGATTGTCGTCGAACTTGTAGGTGGTATGGAAGTCAACATCGGCCTCACCGCGTAGAGGTCCCGCGACGCAATGCCACACATAGCGCTGTGAATTGAGGTAGATGTGTTCGAAACATTGATTAGGGTTGTAAGTGTAAAGCGCGCGCAAACCGATCAGATCACGCGTCGGCGCCGGCTTACGCCCTGCCGGTGGAATTGCCGGATCACCGAGCACGCCCGGCGAGAACTGATGAACGGCCCGGGGCTCTTTGCCGACATCGCCTTCCCGCATGATGGTGCGGACCGCGAGCACTTGCCGTGTTTCAGTGTTAACGATAAAGGTCTGCGACTGACGAGGCTGATGGATAAAAGTCATGTCGATAAAATAGGTTTGCGGCGCTACTTCCACCACCTCGCACCAGTCCGTGCCGCGCTCGCTGCCGCTTTTCCAGACGACTTTGTTAAAATCGGCGAACTCGAGATCGAAGGATGTCCCCGAGTCGAGCGTGATCTTCATCGTCTGGCTCAGCAGCGCCGCTGTCTGCGGAAGTCGATGGAAGGCCATTTCTGACGCATAGTCCTCATACTTGTAGTTCGTTTCACCCTCTCGCTGTGACATTGTGCACCTCCTTTGAATGATAGGTTGTTATGATTGTGATCAATAATAATTCGTTACCAAAGTAGAAATGTTTTGAAAAAACAGCAAGTAACTTTGATTTGTTCCTACCTTTTAGGACCAATTGGCTTGAGCGGCAGGGGGCTAATCGTTACTTGTGGCACTAGGCAATAATGAGCCCTCTTTCATGCCCCCCACTTCACGCCCGCATTGCTTAGCGCTGCTCCCGAAACATCAACGATAGCCGCGCCGCCGTCAACTAAAAGAACAGCTCCTGTCATAAACGTTGAATCATCACTTGCCAGGAAACTGCAGATACCCGAGATCTCATGGGGCATTGCGAACCGGCGAAGGGGAACCATCGACGAGACGACCTTGAAGACACCTTCAATATCGGTACCGAGTGCTTCCTTAAGACCACCTATCGAGTGTTCGAGCATAGCCGTCCTGGTTCCACCCGGGCAGACGATATTACACCTGACCTTGGAGGGGCCGTAATCTAAGGCGGCTTGCTGCGTAAGCATGATGAGACCGGCTTTGGATGAGCAATAAGCCGGCATGTTTCCAAGGCAGCGTAATCCGCCAAGGGAACCGATGTTTATGATGGATCCCCCACCGTTCTTGATCATATGCGGTATGGATGCCTTCATAAGTAGAAAAGGACCGGTGAGGTTTGTTTCGATAATCTGTCGCCAGAGTGCAGGGTCAATGTTGACTACAGACCCACCTGGATCTATTCCTGCATTATTCACCAGCACATCGATTTTGCCTCCGAATTTGAGTGTTGTCTCTACCATGCGTTTAGCGTCTTCGTACTTTGCCACATCTCCCGAACAGGTCGTTACCGTCCCTGAAGGTAGTGATTGGGCCACCTTGTCAAGCGCTTCTTGACCGCGGCCGGTTATGCATATCTTCGCTCCGTCGGCAACAAACCGCTCTGCGATGGCCGTGCCTATTCCCCTGCCTCCTCCTGTAATGAGTGCTACTTTTCCTTCGAGTTTCATAACGTTGTCTCCTTTTCTCATCAGAATTTGTTTGAAATCATTACCTAGTAACAGATAATACCAGCATAAATTGAACCCAGTCAATCATTCTCTTAAGAACCGGTTTTCCATTCAGAATATCTAACCAGTTTATCGCAGGGTCACGGAATGGCGAGTCACCATGGTTATCTCCTTGGCTGTATGTACCGCTTCCAGTTTCATGCGCGTTTAGGTTCGCCGTAGCACTTCTCCATTTCCTCCCACCCCAGTAGGATGAAAATACTCTGCTTTTTCATCCTAGGAAATTGTTGATTATCAATCGCCCATGCTTCGTTAAATTGTTCGGCTCTCGATTACAGGGAGTCCTTCACAGGTGGACCACGTTGCCGCAACCACATCGATCTTAGGGTCTTGTTTCAAAAAGCTCTTTTGCCATTAAGTTATCTTCAAATTGTCTCTCCGCCGGAAGCGAAATCTTCCGGAGCATCCATATTTCGGCACATAAATGATTCCCCACGGGTTATCCATTCATCCACGGGACCGCCCGTGCCTGCACGCCGAAGTGCCTGCCTTCACTTGAGCGGTTTTGCTCAGACAGACGTTACGGCACGCAGGCGTTGTCTTTTGCGTAGGCGGACAAAAAAAGGGATCAATCAGAGGAGGGCCGTAAACTGATCCCTGCAAGTATATCAAACGGGGGGCGAAAGATGTACTGGTACATTCCAAGCATACGATAGAAAAATTAAAAAAAGATTAAAATTGGATTAAAATATTTTAATACTCGGGTTGGGCCCATTATATAATCTTTGGCTTGAATTCCGGCTAAACAGGGTGTCATGCTACAAACGATACCGACTATCCCGTCGTCCATGTGAGAGCGTCAATAAGAATTGGAAAGGTCATTCATAAAGGACAGTCTGAAAAAATTTGACAAAAAGGTCATTAGATTTTACAAATTGCAGATTTTGACAAGAGGGGAAAATCAATTCTTAGGAGTTTCTTATGAAGTGTCACCGTTGTGGTAGTATGATGGTCTATGAAAGATTCTATGGACCCCATGAGCACTTTGTAGGATGGAGATGTATCCTGGTGCGGAGAGATTATTGATCAGGTGATTCTGGAGAATCGTCATGCAGGGTCGAATGGGGAGCATAGCCTGCCTCCACCGTCTCCCTGTCATTGCAAAAATCTAAGAATTTTGGTAAATTCATTCTATGCTTAGGGTAACCTACGATCGGTTCTTCCCCTTTTATAGAAGCCATTGAAAGTTATATTTAGAATAAATAACGCACTCCAACATCTATGGGGCTCAGACCCCGTTTCACACCATGTCGGTGAGCCTGCCCTCCTTCGGCTTCGCTCAGGGCAAGTGCGTCAATCGAAGGGACTCCGACCTCCGGCACCCTCTCCTTGCATTCACCCTTTCCTCGTGACATTGCAGACAACCTTCTTCATCCTCTTGATGTTCACCCTATCCCTTCAGCCCTGTTTCGCCCTAACAGGTGAAGAAATTCAAAAATTTCAGACCCTCTTAGTGGGTAAACCCATCGGTGAGAGAATTGCCTTCTGGGCAGAGAGATTTGTAGGCATTCCTTATGATATGGACCCGTTAGGGGAGTACGTCTCCAAGGCAACGATTGTGTC
>CAZEKS010000071.1:0-8577 GCA_964512795.1 uncultured Syntrophaceae bacterium | reverse complement strand
AAGAGCTCTGAAAACAGTATAATCAACAAATCCATTCGATCTCACATAATCATGCTGGAGGACAAAGGTTAACTTCTTTGGGATGACATAAATTTCTGCTCCAATCCCATAGTCATATTCTTTTTCCTTCTGTTTTGCATCCCAGTTGAAGTTTGTTCCAGTGGGTGCAGTTCGTGGGTCAGTTGCAGTAGTAAATTGTCTTTGAAACTGATTGCTATTAATCCTTTCATAGCCAAAGTAACCAAATAGTTTTACAAATTGCCCTATTGTGAAGTCCCCATCTATATTGATAAGGTCGCTCTTTTCTTCTGTCAGCCCCAGTATGGTATTCTCGTAATCTGTTTTTTTATGTTTATAGCAAACGCTAAAATTTAGGTTTTCTATGGGAGAGATATCAATAGATGCCTTATAGGTGTCCCTAATTTTCGCTGCTGCATCAAAGCGCCTGACCCAAAACTCAATATCATTGGGGTCAGTTGATCCCTCAAATTTTGCCCGTCGATGTAGCCTCTCGTATCCCACCTTTGGAACCATAAAATCGAGCCCATTCCATCTTAACTCAACCGAATAGAGGTTATCCTTGTTTTCAGGGATATCTTCACGTTCCCTTTCGGTTTTTATATAATTATAAGAATTGGTGAGATAGAATTTTGCTGGAAGTCTGAAGCCAAGTTCTGCACCAACCGTATCCTTTTTGTAATCGAAAAGATCGTTTACCTCAGTTGCTAGTGGTGGCCCGGGATCAGTTGTTATGATCTCATCTGATTTATTAGATATCTTGTAGTGTTTGTAAAAAACTTTTCCGTCAAGAAAAGATATTGGATTTGAGCTCAGGACAAAATCATAATTTTGGGTATCAATTTTACCATTAAATTTTGGGTCACTCAAAGTAAGGGGTGTAACTCCTCCAGCATTGTTAATATAATAGCGAACTAAGTCTACCTCTGATTTTGCCCTCGAAAAAGCGAGATTTGTACTCAACTTGCTGTTCATCGGCAGTTTCACTGCTCCTTTAAAGGCCAGTTTAAAGTAATGGTTGTCCGGCGGTAGGGTGAAGATATCTAGTGTGGTTACACCCGGTGCTGCTGCTGGGTTGCGGAAATAGACATTGTTATTATCATTCTCAAATTGGCTGTAGAAATAACTTAATGATAAGAAAAAGGGTTTTTTAGCGTAACCTCCCTCCAGTTTTATATTAGTGGTAGTGTAATCAATTGGCATAGGAAGCTGCTCTAAGGCAGGCCCTCCCGGACTTAACAATGACACACCGATTGGATATAAACCCTCCCTCTCTTCTCTTGAGGCTGAAACATCAAAGGAAAAGGGCTTTAACATTTCCAGTTTAAACCCACCGCCATAAATCTTTCTCTTGATGGAATAATCAAACTCATTCCAGGTAGAGATATTGGTGCTTGGTGCAGGGCTGCCGAATGTCAAGTAATTTGTACCAATCCCTTCATAAAAACTTCTCGCTCCAAAAGTGAAATTATGAGGAATTTCGTTAAAGTAGATATCGGCTCTGAACTTACCCCGCATGCCACCACCTAATCTGTAATATTGTGTATCATAAGCAATATCATCGGCTTTGAAATCCATAAAATATTTTTCTGTATCATAATTGAGACGCAACCTGCCATAGGCACCATTACGTAAGTCATTGTATTCATTAAATTTTGACTCATTCCCATTGATATCCCGAAGGACGCCAGTAAGCGTAATTTCACCTTTAAATTCACTCTCCCCAGCAAAGATATCTGAAAACGGTGAAAGGCATAAGATCACTGTAAATATTATAATCTTTGATTTCATATGCCCACCTCCCTATCTGACTTGTGCTTTTCCCCTGGGAAAAGCAGGCCCAACACTTCCATGGATATTTGAATGGCAATTCAAACATGCCCTTGCATACATCCTGTTTGAAGGCGCACCACCTTGAAATGTCTGAGATCTTGTATAGATGGTGCCGGGATGTCTACTTGCATCATGACAACTCTGGCAAAGCAATGGGGGTTTAGAGGTCAGAAGCTTTAAATGGTTGCTACCGTGTGGCGTATGACAATTTAGACAATTCTCTTCAACCGGAGCATGCTGCCACATGAAGGGACCTCTTTTTTCTGCGTGGCATTTGTAGCAGAGTTCGTTGACTGCATCGGCTTTTACCATCTTTGTGCCAAAACTGCCGTGAGGATTATGGCAGTCATGGCATCTTGTCTTTCCTTCTTTAATCGGATGGCGTGACTGTTTATTTGCCCTGATTTTTATTGCGGTATGGCAGCCGAAGCATAGTTCAGGGTCCAAAGCCTTTAAATTCTTCTCTTTCATTGAATGGACTGTATGGCAATTATCACAAGAAATACTTGCAGACCTATGTTTGCTCATGTCCCAAAATGCCATTTGTTTTGATTCTTCATGACATTTGAGACACATTAAAGATTTTGCTTTTGCATCAACTTTTCTGCCAAAGGCTAAAATGGCGACGCCTCTTCCTCCTCCTTTTTCAACATGCTGAGCACCGGGGCCATGGCATGACTCGCATCCATCGCGATTAACAGGAGTTCCTGGTATCACCTTTTTGTTGTGAATGGATTTTATAAAACTCTTGAAGTAGTCCCCATGGCAGTCCTTGCAGGCTTCAGAACCGATGTACTGTGAATCCCCTTTTACACTACTCTGGATGATGAGGACTGATAGGAAAATAAATAAGACAGATATAAAGATTGAGATCCTCTTTCCCATAATTTACCTCCTTACTTATATTTATATGAAGAAGGGTTTCATCTTTTGAACAATTCAATCAAAAAAAGAATTTCAGGTTACATAGCAATAATATACAAAATATCGTATTAAGAAGAGTTTCAAAAGTAAATACGGTAAATTCCTTATTTTTCAATAAAAAAAGCAGTATTTTGAGAATAAATTTTCGATAAGGTTTGCGGATATCTCTAACGATAAGATGGGGCTTTGTGGATTACAGAGTTCGAATTGGGGACTTTATCTCCACATTTGTCCCTCTTTTTCACGTCTAAAGGCACGTTCAACATATTTGACGTGGCTGAATTTTCCGGTCTCAATAGGAATGGCCACCTTCATCAAAAGGGTGAAGATCAAGAGACCCGTTGCCCAGATGCCGAACGAAACTATAAGCTCTAAAAAATTAGGAATATATTCGTAGATTTCCCCAAGGGGATCCGGGACAAACCCGGGTATGACAAAACCAGGCCCTTTTTCAATCCAGACTCCAACGATAACGAGCAAACAGCCAAAATTTAAGGTGGTTATTCGCTTCCGGGTTTGGGGGATCAGAAAGATGATGAATGCGATGACATTCATTGACATCGCCGCCCATATCCAGGGCACCAGTTGGTTGTGGCCATGGAGGCCTTCGAACAAGTATTTAAACGATGCGATATGAACCGTTTGAGAGTAATACTCCTTAAATATCTCAGCAGAGAGAAGGAAAAGGTTGAGAAACATGGCATAGGCAATCAGCTCTGAAATCTTGAAAAGGGCTTCATTCTCGATCTCTATATGGGATACGGATACCTTTCGGATGATCTGAAAAATAACAATAATAATGGCAGGCCCTGAGCAGAAGGCGCTGGCCAGGAATCTTGGAGCAAGGATCGATGCATTCCAGAAGGGACGGGCAGGAAGGCCATTATATAAAAAGGCGGTGACCGTGTGAATAGCGACTGCCATTGGGATGGAAAGCAAGATGAAAGGAAGGATGAATTTCCAGTTTGGTTCTTTGCGGTAGTAAAATTTAACCAGAAGATAGAATGGGATAAGAATATTCAAGAATAAATAGCCATTGAGAGCGAGGACATCCCAGGCCAGAAGCGATTGGGGAAAGTTCATCGATCCGATAAATGGAATCATGTGCCAGAAACGGTCGAGCCTTCCGAGATCCACCATGACAAAGAGAATGGCCATTACGATGGAGGAAGCAGCAAAGAGTTCCCCAAGAACGACAATTTCTTTGATCGGTTTGAAATGGTAGACATAAGATGGAATGACGAGCAGAACTGCAGCGGCAGCAGCCCCGACGAGATAAGTGAAGTTGGCAATATAGAGCCCCCAAGAAACCTGGTCGTTCATGTTCGTTGCAATTAATCCGGATTCATGTTGCTTCAAGTAGAACAGGAGACCCGCCACGATAATAGCGATAAGGGAAAAACACCAGGTATAGTACAACGTGCTCCCTTTTACCACAAGGGTCAAAGTTCTCTTGTAGAAATGCCATGTTTCTTTCACAATTTCCCGGAATTCTTCCATTGACATCTTTATGCTTCGAAAAAATAGTAGAATTTGGGCTCGGTATTTAAATCTTCTTTGAGCCGGAAGACCCTTTTCCGATCGATAATATATCGGATTTCGCTGTTCGGATCGAGAAGATTTCCAAATTTCCTCGTCCCTGTGGGACAGGCTTCGACACAGGCAGGATATCTTCCATTTCTCACCCGTTGGATACAAAAGGTGCACTTATCCACAGTGCACTTCATTCTCGGTCGGTTTCCGAGGTAGTGGACGGAGGGATTTACCTTCTCTTTTGGAATGTTCGGCTCTGCCCAGTTGAAGACTCTCCCCTTATAGGGGCAGGCGGCAATACAGTACCTGCAACCAATACACCAGTTGTAGTCCACCACGACGATCCCGTCGGGTTCTTTCCAGGTGGCGTGGACGGGACAAACCTTCACACAAGGCGGGTTCTCACACTGCTGGCACTGAACAGGCAGATAAATGAACCCCTTCTCAGGGACCTCCGGAGGATTGTAATAATGCTCGGAGTTTTCAAGATTGATAAGATTCTCTCGCTTGAGTCTGAGAACCCTGATCCATTGGAGCTGAGGTTTATAGCGGGAATTATTGTTTTCTTCTGCGCACGCATAGACGCATCGTCGGCAGCCGATGCACCTGGAAAGGTCAAGGCCGTAGCCCCACAGGGTATCGGGGATAGCTTCCTTCGTGCTGATTTCAAATTTCTTTCCGTATTTTTGCGAATATCTCTCTTCCAGCTTAGCAATGATGTGTTTCTTTTCATCAGGGGTCAATTCGTGAAAATGCTTTTGGAGAAAATCCTCAGCTTCCTCCTTGCTGCAGGAGGAGAGGAGGGGAAGAGAAAGACCAGCTAAAGTGGTGAGTGAAAGATTACGAATGAACTCTCTTCGGGTGAAAGGTTTATTCTCCATGTTTCCTATCCGTCGGGCGGTGGGGTGGCGGTTCGGGCTTTAGCGATTTGAATTTTGGCTCATGGGGGTCATGGCAGTGGGCACAGAGGAAGTAGGTTCTTTTCCCTGATTCCATAAAGTACCCCGTTCTTTTCCCATGAATGCCCGCTCTCCAGTCTCTGTATCGAGGCCCATGACACTCGCCACAAAGTCGGTAACTTTCGTTAAAGTTGATCAGTTCTCCATTATAAAGCCGCAACTTATCACGGTCTCTTGCATCATGACAGTCGAGACACCATCGCATCGTTTCGGCGTGATGAAGCTTGATATCCGTGTGTTCTTCTTTCAGTTCCCTCTTCTTTCGATTCACTTCCATAGTGGCATGGCAATTGCTGCAAGGGAACATTCCCTCGGTCATCGGAGGGGGAGCGACAGGGAACTCTTCGCCCGTCCCATTTTTAAAGGACGCAAAACAGACCCCTAACAAAAGCGTTCCCAATATAATGGCTTTGGCTACTTTCTTCATTTTTGAACGATAAACAGGTGGGGGAGAAGGAGTTTAGTTTCCGATCCGAAAAACCGATGGCACTAAAAACCTTCCCAATAAATTTAATAAAAAATTAACATAATCCGTTGGCATCTTCAACGATAAAAAGCAAATACTTTGGAATCTCCCCTCGCTCTCCATAACAGCTTGCAATAGGGTTGCCTGTATGATAGCTTTCCTTTATGCACATCGATATTCAGCTTCTGCCTTCTCCTCCTGATCGTAGGCTTCTTACTGATCGAATCGTTGTAGTCATTGATATCCTCAGGGCAACCTCCGTCATAGTCCATGCCATGGCACAAGGGACCTCAGAAATCATTCCTGTGGCCGCTGTGGACGAAGCTTTTCAAACGGCTAAGGGTTTTCCACGGAGTTCTATCCTTTTGGGGGGGGAGAGGGAAAGCAGGAAAATCCCTGAATTCGATTTAGGGAATTCTCCCAAAGAGTATGTCGGAGAAAGAGTGAAAGGGAAGAAATTGATCCTGACGACCACCAATGGGACAAAGGCGTTTCATCTTGTCTCTTCCGGGAAAGAAATTTTGGTGGGAAGTTTTTTTAACATAGGAGCCATTGCACAGAGATGTATAGAATTAGGGAGAGACCTCCTTATTTTTCCCTCAGGAGACGAAGGAAGCTTTTCCTTGGAAGATTCAATCTGTGGAGGAATGCTGATTGAACTGATCACAAAAAGAGAGAAGAAACAGACTTCTTTGACGGATGCCTCCTATGGTGCCCAAGTCCTTTATCAGAGATTCAAAAGTAATTTGTTGGAGGCATTTTACCTCTCCCACCACGGGAAAGAGTTGATTAAACATGGCTTTGGGGATGACCTTGCCTATTGCGCTCAAATTGATATGACAGACATCGTTCCAGAATTTAAGGCTGGAGTGATTAGGGTCAATTGGAAAGTGGAAAGTGGAACCTAGAAGGTGTGAGGCAGAAAGCAGTAGGCAAAAAGCAGAAAGCAGTAAGCAGGAAATAGAAACCCGAAACTTGAAACTCGAAAACCCTGTACTCCATGCATGCCCGCTGCAGGCTGATACTACGCAAGTTTAGGAGAGAGAGTGATGCGACGCCGAGATCGAAAAATGAAGAATAAAGAAACCGTCCTGGCTATTTTAGAACAGGCTCAAGTAGGAAGGATGGCCACCGTCAATGGGAAGGGCTTTCCTGTCATCAAGCCTCTCAATTTTCTCTATTGGGAGGGGAAAATCTATATTCACTCTTCGACAAAAGGAGAAAAAATAGAAGATATACAACGGGGAAGCCCCGTCTGTTTTGAGGTGGACGAGCCCATTGCTTATGTGATCGCCAGCAAGGGCGCCTGCCAAGCTAACTATTATTATCGAAGTATCATCGTTAAAGGAAAAGGTTCTTTTGTAGAGGATCAGGATATTAAAATGAAGATTCTCGAGAGGATAATGGAGAAGTATCAACCGGAGGGAGGCTATGGAGAGATCCTCACAGAGATCCTAAAAAAGACAGCAATAATCGAAATTTCGGTTGAGGAAATCACTGGTAAGGAGAATTTGGGATAGATGAAGTCTTCTGTTTCCATTGTGAAATGCCAAGATTATGACGAAGATAAAGTCTTGAGCGGACTTCGACAGTCCATTGACCTGATTGGAGGGATTCAAACTTTTGTAAAGAAGGGGAGTCGTGTTCTTCTCAAACCCAATCTCCTTTATGGAAAGAGTCCGGAAAATGCTGTCACCACGCATCCTTCGATCGTCAGGGGGATGATTCAGATCGTTCGGGAAGCAGGAGGGGTCCCTTTCATCGGAGATAGTCCTTCGGTAGGGAGTCTGACGAAGACTGCCGAGAAAGCTGGGATCAAGGCAGTGGCAGATGAGATGAAATGCTCTCTGATGGAGTTTGATAAGCCTATCGTGCTTCCCGAAGGAGGCGGAAAAACATTTAGGCAGTTAGAGATCGACCAATCGGTTTTGGAAGCGGATGTCATCATCAACCTTCCGAAGTGGAAGGCCCATGCACAAATGCTTCTCACCCTGGGGGTGAAGAACCTCTTCGGGTGTGTTCCCGGGCCCCGGAAGGCCCTCTGGCATCTCAAGGCCGGAGGTGATCGTAAGATTTTTGCCCAAGTACTTTTTGATATCTACCAGGTCATCCAACCGTCGCTCACCATCCTGGATGGAATTGTGGGGATGGAAGGAAATGGTCCGAATAGCGGCCGCCCAATCCCAATTGGATTGATTCTGGCAAGCAGGGATTCCCTGAGTTTGGATCAAATCGTATGTGACCTTGTAGGGATTTCAAGGGAGTCTTTGCTGACGAATCGAGTGGCGTTTGAACAGGGGATGGGAAGAGATCCGATAGATGTTTTGGGGGAGAAGGTAGAAGATCTTAAGATTTCCAACTTCCAATTCCCAGCCCTCTCTCAGCCAAACTGGAACCTCCCAGGATTTTTGAGCAAGGCATTGAAAAATGCTTTGACCTCAAAACCGGTGATTTTAGAGAAAATATGCAAGGATTGTGAGCAATGTGCAAAGATTTGCCCACCCAAAGCCTTAACGAGGAAGGGAGAGGATTTGATTTTTGATTACGGAAAATGTATTCGTTGCTTCTGTTGCCTCGAGGTTTGCCCAGAAGGAGCCATCTCGATCAAGCAAGGATGGGCGTTGAAGCTCGTCAGTGGAAGGTCGAAGGTGGAAAGTGGAAAGCAGTAGGCAGAAAGCAGAAAGCAGTAAGCGGAGGGTAGTTGTAGCGCCTTCATTTAATGGGGGCGAAGATTATGCGAAACATAAAACTCCTGATTGAATATGATGGAACGAATTATCAGGGATGGCAGGTTCAGCCCAAGGGGCCGACCATCCAGGGAATCCTTGAAGAAAAAGTAGGGCT
>CAZEKS010000070.1:0-8669 GCA_964512795.1 uncultured Syntrophaceae bacterium | reverse complement strand
AAATTGTCTCTGAGCTTCGGGTCATGGAGACGTCCCTCATCCTCAACAGGAAGCAGCGGAAAATGTTCCATAAATATCCTGGCGAACATTCCCACTCCCTTTTTAACCGGCATCCCCTTTTCATTATAGACCTTGACCCGTTCCATTCCACTGCTTGGAGAATCGTTTTTGAAGATAAGACCACAAAGATCTTCCTTCTCCAGCTCAACGACGCGCTTCAGGGCCCACTGGATCATACGATCCGTCATATCCTGTTTGGTACGAATCGTCACAAGTCGTGGAGAATCTGGATCTCCCTCCAGGTGCATAGATTCCCTGGGAACGGGGAGACCACATTCCACCTCGGGGCAAACAGGGACATATTCTACATATTGTCCGAGGGTATCGGTTAGAAAGCGATCCAACTTATGGCCGCCATCATAACGGACATTCTCGCCGAGCAAGCAGGCGCTAATGCCCAATTTAATCTTTTCCATTGAATTCTCCCCTTATTATTATATTATTATAACCAGGGTGAGTACTAAATAAAATAAGGGATTGGTGTCCTGAAACATTAATTCATTTACAGATTCTTTAGGGTGTCATTCTCACCCCGTATCAAGTACGGGGTGAACTGCAGTGGGAATCCAGAAAAGAAATGCTGGATTCCTGCTGGAGTTTATCCCGATCAAAATCGGGGCAGGAATGACTTTTTAGCGAAACGAATTTCTAACTTACCACATTAGAGGTAAGAACAAATGCTTGAAAAGATGAAAGACATCGTTAAAGGGAATGATCTCTGCGTTTTGGCCACTGTTTCTGAAGGAAGACCCCATTGTTCTCTCATGTCCTATATTTCAGATGAAGAAGGCCGTGAGATTTATTTGATTTCCCACAAACAGACAAGGAAATATTTAAATTTAATGGAAAACCCCACAGTCAGCCTCCTCATCGATACTCGGGAAGAGGAGAAAGGGCAAAGACGGATTTATATAAAAGCCCTGACTGTAAGCGGAGAGTTTCAAACTATAAACGACCCTGAGAAGAAAGATCTAATCCGTGCAAAGTTTCAAAAAAGGCATTCCCATTTAAAAGATTTCCTGAATGACCCCGGCGCCGAAATATTTTCTATCAAGATAAGATCATTCCAGTTATTGGATGGAGTGAAGGACGCCTTTTTCGAGACCATAGATTAGATTTAATTCGTTTTCACTCACCAAAATACCCTTCTTCCCAGGCACACTTTGGTTTGACCTTACCATGATTTAACAACGTCTGGCAATTTCTGTGGAAGATGCGTTCGCATTGAGGAAACGCTGAGCTGTTGTACCACGGGAACCTTCAGCTGCTTCTGCGAACAGTACCCACTTTAAAAATTGGTCATTCTTATAGTTTTGGAAATAAGATTGCGAAAGCCTCTCCACTCCTCTTCCGGTCGAATTGAAAAGTATGGCCAATCATTCTTGTCATTGGAAATGATGTCTTCATGAAATATATGTGTATGAATTTACATGATAAAAGGTTCCGCCCTGCCTTCGCCGAAGCGGCTTCGCGCAGGCAGGTCTAAAGCTTCGTCACCTGACCGCCTGTTCCGTCTTGCAACCAAAATGGTCTTTCGTTAATTACGACATAGTTTCCGGGGGGGGGGATATATTCGGGGTGAGTTTAGGGGGTCTCCCTTATTTTTCAATGAATCCATCAAAATGTGATATATAATGGTTATAAAAGGGAGAATTTTTTAGAAAATGAAAAATTTATTGATTTCCCTCAGTCTCATTCTTATTCTTGTCCAACTTCCCTTTGGAGACTTCAAACCGAAGGAACCTGAGGAGAAGAAGACACCGGTCAAGGGTTGGTGGATGGTCTCCTATTTTACTATTCCTCCCACTCAGTATTCAAAAGCAGGAAAAGGAATCATCAAAGCCGAGAGCCTGGGAAGCCGATCGTCTCTTTATAAGGAAGTGAGAGAGAAAGAAAAGGGTTTCCCCATCCTCTCCTGGAGATGGAAGATATCCAATGTGGTCCGCTCTGCCATTGAAACAAGAAAAGATAGATTTGATACAGCGGCTCGGGTGATGGTCGTCTTTGGAAGAGATAAGGGTTTTAGGATCATGGACGGAGCAGAACCTTCAGGATTCAGAATCGAATATATCTGGGCGAGCCATCTGCCAAAGGGTCACATCTTCGATCATCCCGGAGAGAAATATTGCAAGTTTTTTGTGCTGGAGTCTGGGGAAGGGAAAGCAGGACAATGGGTCTATGAGGGAAGGAATCTTCATAAAGATTACAAATCTGCTTTTGGTACAGACCCAGACGGAGTGTTGGCCATAGGGATTCAAACGGATACAGATCATAGCAATGAAATGGTTACGGCCTATTATTCCGACCCTATTTTGAAAAGAAAATAAACGCTGAGTCTTCTGATCATCTCATCATGCAGAAAAGAGATCAAAACATCGGTCACGTACTCCTCGGGATCGTTGTTCTGACCTGGGGGGCTAATTTTGGAATCGTCAAATCCGCCTATGACACCCTTCCTCCGCTTCTTTTCGGAGCTTTAAGATTCACTTTCACAGGGGCCCTCTTGTTGCTCGCTACTTACTGGCGAGAGAAGGAAATTCGGATCCGGAAGGAAGATTTGGGAAAGGTTGTCTTGATTGGAGGACTGGGCCTTGGATTATATCAGGTCCTATGGTCCCTCGGCCTGAATCTAACTTCTCCGAGCAATTCTGCATTGATTCTTTCGACCCAGCCCCTTTTGGGAACTCTCTATATCGATTTGGTTAAAAAGGAATCTGTTGGGAAACAACAATATTGGGGCATGTTGTTGGCTCTGGTAGGAGTGGTTCTGGTCATGCTGAAACCCACTGCCACACTTCATTTTTCATTAGAAACTCTCCCCGGTGATTTATTGACCTTGATGGCAGGTTTTTGCTCAGCCGTCTTTTTTTCTGTTTGGTCCAAGCCGCTTTTAAAAACTTACTCTCCCTTGCGGTTGATGAGCTATTGTATGATCATCGGTTCGTTGGTCCTCTGGATGGCTTCCCCCTTTTCAAACCAACCTGTGATCTGGGGGCAAGTTTGGGAAAGAACCTGGTGGTCAATGGGCTATGCCGTGTTATTTTCTGGAATGTTAGGTCATGTCTTCTGGTATGAAGGGCTTGAAAGGATAGGGATCACGAAGTCAATGCTCTATCTGTATTTCATTCCGATATGGGCTGTCATTTTCAACACCCTCATGATGGGAGAGACGATCTTCCTCCTGCAAATGATTGGCGGAGTTCTTATTCTCCTGGGCGTCCACCACTCCCTAAAAAACTGAACGCATAAATTTTTCTAACCCTTCCATCCTGTCTTTTGAGACATGAATTGATCAAGCGAATGATCGTCCAATCAAATTCGTTGGAGAGAGCAGGTTTTTGCCATTGGCCCAGAATTCATGTTCTCAAAGAAAGGTTTCTTTATCTATCTGAATGCCTTTTATGAGACAGGTGCTGAAAACAGGCCCGAAGGCAAGAATATTTCTCTCCGTTTTTCCAAAGTATTCTAATTCCCACCTACCTTTTTCTACAGCGGAATTAGCGGGAGCGGTCCTGGAAAGGATGACCCTTGAGGAAGAAGTCGAGGCATAAAAAAACCAGACCCGACAAAAGACGCTAAATGCTGTTCCGGTGACAATTGATGTCATTTTAATTAAAACGAATTATAAACAAAAACCTGAGCCTTTAAGTAAATTCCTATATATTCCAATAAGTTACTCCCATCTCCCTAAAATCAATCCGATTGGCAAAGAAATTGCTCCTACAAACAATTGGGGATTCAATACGACTGGGGGAGGAGAAAAGGTGAAAAATTTTGATCAATGGACAGAAGAATTGTCGAAGCAAGTATGCGTTCAAACTGATGAAGACAACATGAAGGTCCTTTACAAAGCGAAAGAGATTTTTGTTGAAGATGATTTTGAGGAGGAAGAATAGTTAAGGGACGATAGAAGGATAGGACGTAAACCAAGATGGTGAAGAAGAAAATTCTCGTGGTTGATAGTGAACAAGATATGGTCAAGGCCTTGAATGTCCGACTGAAAGCTAATGGATACCACGTTGTATTAGCCTCTGACAGTGTCCAGGCATTTAGGATCGCCAACCAGGAGAACCCAGACCTGATCCTCCTCGATATTATGATACCCGGAGGAGGGGGATTTGTTGTCGCAGAGCGATTGAAACAGTCCGCGGCTACCCATCATATTCCCATCATCTTCCTCACAGGTATCCCAGGGGGCGAGGAAAGGGCTCACAAGTTAGGGGCTTCTGGTTACGTCATGAAGCCGTATCAACCGGAAGAGTTGATGAAGACCATTCATCACGCATTGGAAATTAGTAAAAGGCAAACCAGGGAAACCATCGTGGAGACTATAGGCGTGACCTCCTAAAACGTTCCCTTTTCATCTCTTAATTTTCAAACAACCTGAACATCCATGTTCCACCATTTTTTACCCCTTGCCTGTTTTTTGCAGACAGATATACTTTAGGCTATACTAAATCTTAAATGAATTAAGATTATTCCTGGCTTCAACATCGTTTCAGGGCAGATCGCTGCCCAAATGCATTCGATCGGGAGACTCAAATAGGATGACTGTCCATCACAAGATCCGAAAATTCTTTTTTCCCTCTTTAACACCAAAGTTCCTGATCAGGGTCTCTTTGATTGCACTCTTCGCCTATCTTTTTTTCGGCTACCTCTGTATCCCTTTAACGATTCAGGGAATCAGCATGGAGCCAACCTATCACCATGGAGGGGTAAATTTTTGTTGGCGGTTGCGTTATCTTTTTTCAGAGCCTAAGAGGCATGATGTGGTAACGGTACGTTTTGCAGGGAGCAAAGTTATGCTTCTAAAGCGTGTGGTCGCCCGAGAGGGCGAACAAGTTGGATTTCGTGAAGGGAAACTTTTTGTTGACGGCAAGGAGATAGAAGAACCTTATGTCCGTTATCCATGTGACTGGAATCTTTCCCCTCGCCAAGTCGAAGAAGATTGTATCTATGTGGTCGGGGATAATCGGAATATGCCAATCGAAAATCATCATTTTGGACAAACCACAAAGAATCGTGTCATGGGGGTACCCTTATGGTGAAATTAAAATATCTCCTCATCGGCGTGCTGATGGTGATCGTCGGGATCGTGATTGCCATCACTCTCTTCCCGAGCGAAGAGAAGAGGGTGAAGAAACAGTTTCATCTTCTATCAGAGTGGGTTTCCAAGTCTCCGGAGGAGAATGCCTTAACCATGTTACAGAAAATGAAAAATATCGGCACCTTATTTGATGCGCATTGCGAGCTAAAAGTCCCCGACCAATCTCTTTCAGGAACTTATACCCGTGAAGAAATATCCACCTATGCAGGCAGCGCCCGTTCCCACGCTTCCCAGCTTGATTTGAAATTTTATGATTTTGACATCGCCTTCCCGGAAAAAGGAGTGGCCAAGGTTACATTAACAGCCAGGCTGACAGGGAGATCCACGGCTGGAGAACAGACGGATGACACGCGGGAACTGGAATGTGTCCTGAAGAAAATTGAAAACAAATGGCTTTTCAGCCAAATAGAGGTGGTGGAAGTTTTAAAAAAATAATGAATCCATTTCAACTCGCTATGAGATCGTCGCAACTTTTTTTCCTAAGTCATAAGCTTTCTTCTTAGCCACCTCATTTTTGGCAACCTCTCCTTTTGTCGAGGCCGAGGCCTGAACCACACCCATCAAGTTAAGCCCAGTAAATTGGCATGTGTTCTTGAAACTGTGAACAATGGGGTCAGCGGTTGAGACATTTGGGTCTCCGCAGACCGTGATCAACCCGATCCTCTTTCCCTTCATCTTAGGGCGATAGGCCTTGTGCCATTGCCACTCCGCATCAAAAAAAGCGCACCAGCGGTCTAAGTAAGCTTTCATCTGCGCAGTCATGGCCCAGAAATAGACAGGCACGCTGTGGATGATAGCGTCTGCCTCCAGGATCTTTTTGTGAATCTCCAGCATGTCATCCTTAATGACGCAGACTCCTGTTTCATTACATTTTGTACAATCCAGGCATCCAGAAATCTTCTTCTTGGACAGGACGATCTTCTCTACTTCCCCTCCTGCTTCCTTGGCTCCGGCCAGGGCTTGTTCCAAAAGGATGTCACTGTTCCCTCCTACTCGTGGACTTCCCAAAATTCCTAAGACTCTCATTTTATCCTCCTTCAAATAGAAGATAGCCTCTAAAACTTTAAGCCTTTTTAAAAGATTTGGCAATATTGGATTTCAGTATTTTTGCTCGGCGTTAGAAATCATTTTTAATTTGATAAATCCATCCTTGGAGGATAAAATTTTTGTGGAGTGATATCAGGAATATTCGGGAGGTCGAAAAGTGAAAAAACTTCTGGCCATCTATGGAAGCCCAAGGCGCAAGGGAAATACAACAGTACTTTTAGATCATGCTGTCCAGGGAGCTGTAGAAACGGGAGCCGAGGTGGAGAAAATAGTTCTTAGGGATCTCAAGATGTCGCCCTGTCTTGAAATATATGGTTGCAAAGAAACAGGTCGATGCGTGATTGAGGATGATTTCCAAAAGGTCTATGACCAGCTTCTTTCGTGCCAGGGTCTCATGCTTGCCTCCCCCATCTTTTTTTATACCGTAAGCGCCACCACCAAGATTCTTATGGATCGCTGCCAATCCCTCTGGGTGAAGAAGTATTGGGTGGATAAAGTTCCATACGGCCAATGGGAACCAAAGCGAAAGGGGCTTTTTATTTCTGTGGGAGCCACAAAAGGGAAGAAGTTATTTGACGGGACTCTTCTCACCGTAAAATATTTTTTTGATGTCCTGGATATGAAGCTTTGGAAATCGCTCTTATATAGAGGCCTTGACTTCGAAGGGGATGCATTAAAAAATCCGGAGCATCTCCGGGAAGCCTACGAAGCGGGGAGAGAACTCGCCTTGGTACTCCATGATTGAATGTTGACACACCCCTATCAGCGTTTTATATTTTCAAATAGTAAACCCCGTTAGAAATTCCAGTCGTTGCGACTCGAAACCGAGCGGGGCATTGAACCCTTCCGTAATTATTTAGAATGTAATCCCGCTATAGCGGGACTGCAGAGCAACGGAGCATTATTTCTAACGGGGTAAATAGATGATGATGATTGAATCATGAAAGGAGGAAAAGCGATGGAGTTGAAAGGAAGCAAGACAGAGAAGAATATTTTAGCTGCCTTTGCCGGCGAATCCCAGGCCAGGAATCGCTACACCTATTTTGCGAGCGCAGCCAGAAAAGAAGGCTACGAGCAGATTTCTGCTGTCTTTCTGGAAACAGCCGAGAACGAGAAAGAACATGCCAAGCTCTTTTTCAATTTGCTTAAAGGAGGAGAAGTGGAGATCGTTGCCGCTTACCCTGCTGGAGTCGTTGGGAATACCGCTGACAATTTGAAAGCGGCAGCCGCTGGAGAAAATTTAGAATGGACAACCCTCTACCAAAATTTTGCTGACGTAGCCAAAAAGGAAGGTTTTGCAGAAATTTATGAAACTTTTACTCAGATCGCCAAGGTGGAAAAGTTCCACGAGGCGCGTTATATGGGTCTATTAAAGAATGTAAAGGAGGGGAAAGTATTCAAAAAGGATACTTCTGTGAAGTGGCACTGCCGAAATTGCGGTCATGTTTTTGAAGGAAAGGAAGTCCCGGACAAATGTCCGGTCTGCAAGCACCCCCGGGCTCACTTCGAAGTTCTGGCAGAGAATTATTGATAATCCACGTCTGCCGAGAGGAGGTTCTTCTGAAGGACCTCCCTTTTTCCTTCCCTGAAGAATAAATGGGATGTGTCCCTGGTTTCTTCCCTGATAAAGACCGGTTGTTTTGCGCGGGTAAACAAAAGGAGAATATGAATCAAACCTCCTTAAAGGTTTTCATCACTTGCATGGGTATATTGGTCTTATTAATTGGCATCTTGACCTCAGTCCTTGCGCAAAGCCGACAGGACTCCCGAGAAGTGGATGCAAAGGTGGAAAAATTTCTAAACGACAACCTGGGGCGCTGGCAGGACTGGAATGTGCCCTACGAAGACGGCAAAGTCTTATTCAACCTCATCATTAAAAATAATTATAGAAGGGCACTGGAAATCGGTACTTCTACGGGCCATTCCTCCATATGGATAGCCTGGGCACTGAGCAAGACGGGTGGAAAACTGATCACCATTGAAATCGATGAAACCCGGCACAAAGCAGCCTTGAAGAATTTCAAGAAGGCCGGAGTGGAAGGGCTGATCGATGCCAGGTTGGCCGATGCCCATCAACTGGTGAAGGAGTTGAAGGGGCCATTTGACTTTGTCTTTTCCGATGCCGACAAGGAATGGTATACCCAATATTTCAAAGATTTGGAGCCTAAACTGGTAGTGGGCGGGTGCTTCACGGCCCACAATGTGACGGATGGTTTTGGAGGCACAAAGGAATTTCTTGATTACATCAGGGGCCTCCTCAACTACCAGACCACGATCGATCGTTTCAGCAGTTCAGGTATTTCCATCAGCTATAAGAAGTCAGCCGCACCTTCTTCAAGATAATTGTTCAGAAAATAACTTTATTAAATCCCTCCCCACCTCCCTTTACGAAAGGGAGGTGTAACCTCCCCCTTTGAAAAAGGGGGATTGAGGGGGATTTTCATGGTTCGCGGGT
>CAZEKS010000069.1:0-8846 GCA_964512795.1 uncultured Syntrophaceae bacterium | reverse complement strand
TTGCACAAAAGCTGGATGAATTAGGCATCCACTATATCGAAGGGGGATGGCCTGGTTCCAATCCAAAGGACCTTCAGTTTTTTCGAGAGATCAAATCGGTTTCCCTTTCTCAGGCGAAGATTGCTGCCTTCGGAAGCACCTGCCGGGCTGGAACGCTGCCTAAAAATGATACTAACATCAAGGCTCTGATCGAGGCTGGCACGCAGGTGGTGACCATCGTCGGAAAGTCCTGGGATATTCATCCCCTCGAGGCATTAAATATCACCCTCGATCAAAATCTTGAAATGATTCATAGTTCGATTCGTTTCCTCAAGGATCGAGCTGAGGAAATCATTTTTGATGCAGAACACTTTTTCGACGGATTCAAAAACAATCCCCAATACGCCCTCTCCACACTTAAGACTGCCCAAGAGGCGAAGGCTGATTGGATTGTCTTGTGCGATACCAATGGAGGGACTTTGCCCGATGAGATCCAATCCATCATCAAAGAGGTGAAGAAAAAAATTAAAACCCCTCTTGGCATTCATGTCCATAACGACACGGAGATGGCCGTGGCGAACACCCTCCTCGCCATCAAAGAAAGCGTGAGAATGGTCCACGGAACCATTAATGGTTATGGCGAACGGTGCGGGAATGCCAATCTCTGTTCTATCATCCCCAATCTCAAATTGAAAATGGGAATCGACTGTATCACAAATGACCAGTTGAAAAAGATCACCGAGGTCTCCCGTTTCGTCTCCGAGTTGGCTAACCTCCCCCATCATAAATACCTCCCTTATGTGGGGGATAGCGCCTTTGCCCACAAGGGCGGGGTACATGTAAGCGCCATCCGAAAAAGTGATGCCTCCTACGAACATGTTCCTCCGGAACGGGTTGGAAATCGTCAGAGGGTTCTCATCTCTGACCTCTCGGGTGAATCGAATATCCTTTACAAAGCCGCGGAGTATAAAATTGATTTGGAGAGCAAAGATCCAAAGGTGAGAAAGATCCTCAATGACTTGAAACAGCTTGAAAATGAAGGTTTTCAATTCGAAGGAGCGGAAGGATCCTTTGAGATTCTTATCAAAAAGGCCCTCGGGCAACATAAAAGGTTTTTTGAACTGATGGGTTTTCGTGTGATCGTGGAGAAGAAGACGGAGGAAGAAGCCCCTCTTTCAGAAGCAACCATTATGGTTCGTGTAGGGAATCAGGTAGAGCATACCGCAGCCGTTGGAAATGGCCCGGTCAATGCTTTGGATAACGCCATACGAAAGGCACTGGAAAAATTCTATCCGGAATTGAAAGAAGTCAAGCTGCTCGACTACAAAGTCAGGATCCTCTCCACCAAGGATGGAACCGGAGCCCAAACGAGGGTTCTCATCGAATCGTGGGATGGGCAATCGAAGTGGGGAACGGTTGGAGTTTCTGAAAACATCATTCAAGCAAGCTGGCAAGCGCTCGTCGATTCCATCGACTACAAACTCCTGAAAGAAGAAAACGGAAAGAAACAAGATAATGTCAAATGTCAAAGCTCAAATTCCAAATAAAATCCAAAACTCAAATGTCAAACATTTTTTGATATTTGGCCATTTGTCATTGATTCGATATTTGGATTTTGAAATTTGGCATTCATGAAATACTTTTCCATCCACCAGCAATGGGTTCTTTTTGTTATCGCCCTTCTCCTCCTCGGCAGTCTCTACTTTAAATTTTCTTATCAACCTCCTTCCCTTTCTTCGGAAGAGTTCGTGAACCCCGTTAGAAATTCCAGCGGCCCATCAAACCCCGCCGGAATTATTCTGGGACCTAACCCCGCTGCTCTGCAGCGGGGCATCATTTCTAACGGGGTGAAAGAGGTCGTCGTGGAAGTCTCAGGAGAGGTTCATCATCCTGGGGTCTATCTTTTTCAAAATCCACCCACTTTAAGAGAGGCCATCGAAAGAGCGGGAGGGTTGAAAGAAACCGCCCAATTCGATGCAACCTCATCACCAGAAATCTTAGAAACAGGAACTCTCCTCGTTGTCAGCAAGGGGCTTTCTGCAATCTCCCCGTCTCCCCCTCACCCGCGCCGTCGCCAGAGCGGCTCTGGCGCGTCGGCGACTTCCCCTCTCCCGCCAGGGGAGAGGGAGAAAAGTGAAGGTCCCTTACGCAAGGAGGAACATAAGGGGATTACACACGGGGAGGTAAAGATAAGCATCAGCAGGATGGGCGCCAATAAACTGCTCGTCTTTTCCATTCCTCTCAACCTCAATCAAGTATCTATGGAGGATCTCTGTTTGATTCCCGGGATCGGTGAGGCCTTGGCCCGAGAGATGATAGCCTACCGGGAAAGAAGGAGAGGTTTTCGATCAGTTGAAGAATTAAAAAACGTAAAAGGGATCGGAGAAAAGAAATACCAATCCTTCAAAACATTTTTCATCATTAAACATTAAGGAGCACCCAAAGAAATTTTTTAAATTCAACTTATTTTAATCTCCTGTAGGGTGGCTTTGATCGCTGAAAAGATGAAAACCTATACTCATTTAAAAAGACTCTTCGAGAAATATCCCAAATCCTTCTCTTTCATAGAGCTTGCGGTTTATGCCTGGCTCTTTGGATTTAATGTATGGATTGTGCCATTCTGGTTTTGGGGTATTTATCGTCTCAATATAGCATTTCCGGAAGGTTTGAACATTCTCTTCTATAAATTATGGCACGGATCAGTTCTTGTTGGTTTTATTTCGATCACTCTTGGTTTGCTAATTATTATACTGAGTTCTTTGGTACGACAGGATTCTCTGAAAGAATTAGGGATACGATTTGATAACCTCTACGAATCAGGACGCGAATACGTAGTCATTTCTATGATTTCAATACTCACGATCCTATTCTTTTCCATTTTCTATTCTGATAAATCTTACCCTCATGGTTTTATCTCTTATTTAACAGGTCTTTTTTTCAAATATACTCCATGGGAAATAACCAAGGGAATACCCGAAGGATTAGCCCAGCAATTCCTTTTGCAAAGCGTTCTCCTGACAAGATTTTTTAAGATATTTGGCAAAAAATCAATTTCACTGGTCAGCGCAGCATTACTATTTTCTCTTGCTCATTCACCCAATATTAAACTTATGTTTCTTTCATTTTTTTTCGGTCTTATTGTTTGTGTATTATTCCTAAGAAACAGAAATATTTTTACCCTTGGAATAATGCATGGTGTCTTATCAATGGTGTTTATTTCGTTTCTTGTCCCTGGACTTGTCGATAACTTTAAAATAGGCCCTTTGAGAGGAAATACAAAATTCATTGCATCGATAGATTATCACGGAAGTAAAATAGAAACAAATCCATCCAAAACAATTGGTATACCCATTTTCGTTATTAATAAAAGCACCACAACATGGGATTCAAAAGATAAAGACCATCCTGTATTTATAAGTTATCATCTATTAAATACAAAAAGAGATATGGTGGAATATGATAACATTCGAACCTCTTTTAATAAGAGGATAGGAACGGATGAATCCGCGATGGTTGATCTCATGGTGAATGCACCCTCAAAAAAAGGGGAATATTACCTGGAAGTTGATATTGTGAAAGAGAAAGTAGCCTGGTTTAAAAACAAAGGCTCAAAAACAATACTTATCCCTCTTTCTATAAATTGAAAGTGAAGCTCCCTGGCCATCCCGTCAGGACGGGACAGGCACGCTGGGGCTTCCCGGACGCGCAGTGGCGAGAAGGATGCGAGCAAAGGAAATATCGTTTTAATTGTGCCCCTTGACCCTGCCTATCCCACTTTGGCGGGACGGGGCACTTGCCGGCCATAATATCACAATAGGGGAGCCAACCTCTCCTGACAGAATAAGGTGGCTAACTTAATCACCTGGACAAAGGTGAGGAGGACGATCAACAGATGGGGAAGATTTCATACAACGGGTTAAGAATTCAGAGGCACCGAGGGCCCCTCTTACGGATCGCAAGATATGCGGTCGTAGGGATGGCACTGTTTGCAGTGACAGGGGCCTGGTTGTTCCGTGGACCCCTGTTCTGCGGAAATTTTCACACGGTGATTCCGAATGAGGTGTATCGAAGTGCACAGCTATCACCGGAGACGCTTGGGCGCCGGATAAAAGAGCTCCGCCTCCGCTCGGTGATCAACCTGCGCACGAACGAGAAGACAAGGTCCTGGTTCAAAGCCGAGCAGGAGGTGACAGAAGTCCACGGAGTGGATCTTCACCTCATACGGTTGAATGTCTTCATGCCGCCCCGGGTGACATTCCAGCAGCTTGTTCGCCTTCTTAACACCGCAAGGCGCCCCTTACTCCTCCACTGTGAGATGGGCGTTGAGCGAAGCGGTATTGCCTCTGCAGTGGCAGTGCTCCTATCGGGGGAAACCATCGCTGAAGCGCGGAAACAGTTCAGCCTGACTTACGGCTTCGTGCCTCTGATCTGTCAACCTGACCTTCTAAAGGTGCTTGATGATTATGGACAATGGCTGGCTGTTCGGGGATGGTCCCACACTCCTGAGCGTTTCCGTCGCTGGGTGGAGAACGATTACGTTTCCTACTTTTATCGGGCTCGGCTTGAACCTCTGGATGTGCCGGCTTCTATCGTTAGGGGTATGGGGGTGCTGATGCGTTTCCGAGTCACGAACACGAGCCCACAGCCCTGGAGGCTCCGTTCCGATGGCGACCGGGGCGTTCACCTCGGTGCAAAAGTCCGGATGTTCGAGCCGAGCGTTAAACAGGAGTTCGAATTGCGTGGCGGCTACCGAAATCTTACCGTTTTACCAGGCGAATCAGTAGTGTTAGAAATTGTGATTCCATCTACTCTCGAATCTGGACGTTACAAATTCTTTGTGGATCTCGTTGACGAGCGTGTGAAGTGGTTCTCGGATATGGGTTCGGAGCCCATTACCTTCGAACTCCGCATTGAAGACTCGGATACGCTCGGCGGGAATCGTGGAAGGGGACATCCTTAAATGATTTAGTGGAATTCCTGGTTGGTGCTAGTCAGGTAGGAAAAATGATTTTTGAATCTATCAGGAACTAATACAAACGTATTAATTTATTTTACCCCCCACCCTCCCCTCCCCCTCAAGAGGGGAGGGTTAGGAAGGGGGCTTCGTATTTGGTCATTCGAATTTAGTTTCAAAAGGAGGGAAATATGGGACGAATGGTATTTGGGATGATACTCACAATATGGTTGAGTATGCTTTTTGTCTCTGCGGCACCGGCCCAGGTTTGTGTGGAATGCCATAAAAAGATTACACCTAATATTGTCTCGGACTGGCAATTGAGTAAGCACCGCCAAAATAAGATTGACTGTTCAGAATGCCATGGCGATCAACACAAGTCTGCACAAGACGTGGCGAAAGTTAAGATTCCAACACCCGATACCTGCGCAACCTGCCATGAGGCGCAGGTGAAGCAGTTCAAAAGCGGAAAGCACGCGGTCGCATGGGCAGCCATGAAAGCCATGCCAACCGCCCATTGGCAGCCGATGGCCTTGATGGAAGGAATGAAAGGTTGCGGAGGTTGCCATAAGATTGGATTGAAGACTGAGGCAGAAATAAAAGAGTTAAAAAAGGGGGGAGCAGGATTTGGTGTAGCTTCTTGCGATGCCTGCCACACCAGACATATCTTTTCCGTTCAAGAAGCGAAACAACCACAGGCTTGCCAGACCTGTCACATGGGCTTCGACCATCCTCAGTGGGAGATGTACTCGAGTTCAAAGCATGGAGTTCGTCATCTGCTGAAGCAAAACAAGACGCTTCCTCCAACCGTGGCAGCTCCCACCTGTCAGACCTGCCACATGCAGGGAGGAAACCATGCCGTACTCACAGCTTGGGGATTTCTTGCCGTAAAACTCCCCATGCCGGAGGACAAGCAGTGGGCTGCTGACCGTGTTACTATTCTACAGGCTCTTGGAGTCCTCGGCCCAGAAGGGAAACCAACAGCTCGGTTAGATGTCGTCAAAGCAGCAAATGTCGTCCGCCTGACACAAGAAAACTGGCAGAAAGAACGGGATAAGATGATCAAGACCTGTAATCAATGTCATTCTGTCAATTTTGCCAAGGGAGAGCTGGTAAAAGGCGATCAAATGATTAAGGAAGTTGATCGCCTGATGGCTGAAGCTATTCTAATAGTGGCTGGCCTGTACAAAGATGGCATCCTTCCCAAGCCTAAAAATTATGCTTACCCATTTCCAGATTTGCTCACCTTCCATGATGCGCCAACAGTGATCGAGCAGAAACTTTTTGTCATGTTTCTTGAACACCGGATGAGGGCATTCCAGGGGACATTCCATGCCAACCCTGATTATGCGTTATGGTACGGCTGGAGCAAGATGCAAAGGGATTTAACAGAGATTAAGGAAATGGCAGCAGAAATGCGTGAAAAACATAAGAAGAAATAGGCAAAATACTTTTCACCCCTATCATAGAGGCGGGAAAGGACTGCCCCGTCCATCACCTCCTTTTAACAAACCACTTCAAACAAAATTTAAAGAGGAGGTATTAAGAGGTTCGATGACCATGAAAAGGAAAAGGATTGCGATTCTTACGGGCGGAGGGGACTGTCCTGGCATCAACGCTGTGATCAGAGCCGTTGCGAAGAAGGCCTTTCATGAAAAAAACATGGAAGTGATCGGCATAGAAGATGGCTATCAAGGGCTTTTAAATAAACGATGGAGAACCCTTGACGATAAGGATGTCTCGGGGATACTGACTTTGGGCGGTACCATATTGGGAACCTCGAAAACGGCAAATCCCTATCACTACGCTGTCAAGAAAGGGAACAAATTGGAATTCCGAGATATGTCAAAGGTAGCCATTCAAAATATAAACCATCTTGGTCTAAGTTGTCTGGTATGTATCGGGGGGGATGGAACGCTTGGGATTGCTTATCAACTTTTTAAAGACGGGATCCCTGTTTTGGGATTGCCGAAGACGATCGATAATGACTTAAGAGGAACGGATATCACTTTTGGTTTTAACTCTGCCGTATCCATTGCGACAGAAGGAATTGACAGAATCCATACCACCGCCGAATCCCTTCATCGAATTATGATTGTGGAAGTAATGGGACATAAGGCGGGATGGATTGCTCTTTATTCTGGAGTGGCTGGAGGAGGAGATATTATTCTCATTCCTGAAATTCCCTATGACATCCAGGCGATTGCTGAAAAGATAAAAGAAAGAAATCGTAAGGGGAAAAGGTTCAGCATTGTCGTGATCGCTGAAGGGGCGAAGCCCAAAGGGGGTGATATCGTCATACAAAGGATCGTGAAAGAGAGCTCAGATCCCATCCGCCTTGGAGGCATTGGTTTTGTGCTCGGGAAACAGATAGAAAAAACCACAGGTGTTGAAACCCGTACCGTCGTCATGGGGCACGTTTTAAGAGGAGGCTCCCCTACTTCCTTTGATAGGATATTAGCGACCGGATTGGGTTCCCGGGCAGTGGATATGATAGAAGATAAAAACTTTGGGTCGATGGTGGGAGTGAAAGGAAATTCTTTTGTTACGGTTTCCTTGAAAGAGGTATCCAAAGGACCTAAATTAGTCCCATTAAATCATCCAATGATAAAGGATGCACGTTCTTTAGAGACCTGTTTCGGAGATTGACGATGCGAATGTTTTCAAAACATTATCTTCTCACTCTCCTTGACCATCACATCCTTTCCTTCAACTCCATCGCTTCAGAGACAAGACGGATCACTTGGTCAAAGTTGAAAGGTTTGGAGACGATGAGATCAATCCCGCTTTCACTCAGCTTTCCTCTATCCAATTCCACTCCCCATCCGGTGATCATGGCAATGGGGACTTTCGGATTTATCCCTTTTATCGCCTTTCCCACTTCCCATCCCGATAGTTTTGGCATTCCCAGGTCCGTGAAAACCAGATCGAATGGCTCAGACCCGAATCGTTCAATCCCTTCTTCGCCGTTGGAGGCAACGACCACCTGATGACCTTTGGTCTTTAGGATTCGGGAAAGAACATCTCGAACAGCATCCTCGTCGTCGATCACTAAGATCCGTGCCTGCCGTGACTCCTTGATGGGAGGCACCTCCTTCACAACGGCTTCTTCTTCCCCATATCCCGTCGGCAGATGAATGACAAAGGTCGTCCCCTTTCCTGGTTCACTTTCGATCAGGATTTCTCCTCCATGGCGCTTGATAATCCCATAGGAAACGCTCATTCCTAATCCGGAATTCGTCACCCCCTTTGAGGTGAAAAATGGGTCAAAAACCCTCCTTTTCACCTCCTCGGTCATTCCGATCCCTGTATCGGCAACCCTCACTTCCACCCAATCCTCTGATTGGGGTTGCGTGGTGATGGTCAGTTTGCCTCCTTTGGGCATCGCATCCACCGCATTAAAAATAATATTGGTCAGCACCTCCCTCAACTCAGAAGGATTCCCCATGATCAAGGAGATATCTCCTAATTGGGTCGTCAATTCGACCTGTATCCCTTTCTTTTGTGTCTGATCCCTCCAACGGGGTTGAGTAATATTCGCCACTTCCGCAATGATCTCGTTGAGAGAAAGGGTGACAAAGTCCTTATCTCTTCTCACACCCGTAAATTCCTGTATCCGGCGAATCGTCTCTGCTCCATCCTTCGAGGAACGCTCGATGACCTTCAAGCCTTCACGAATTTCTCCAGGACTGAGGTGATCCAATTGATGGAGGAGGAGCTGAATGTTTCCCAGGACGACAGCCAAGACGTTATTGAAATCGTGAGCCACTCCGCTGGCCATTTCTCCCATGGCTCTCAATTTCTCAGCCTGGACGATCTTGTCTTGAGCCTGCTTCAATTCCTGAAGCGTCCGTTTCAGATCGGAGAAGAGCTGAGCGTTCTCAATGGAAATGCTCATCTGGCTCGCAAAGGA
>CAZEKS010000068.1:0-8897 GCA_964512795.1 uncultured Syntrophaceae bacterium | reverse complement strand
TTCAGGTAATCTTCAGGATCGTGTAATTTTTGGTTCCCCCCGGAGTTTGCACCTTTACTTCATCCTCCACTTCCTTTCCAATTAAAGCCTTGCCCAGGGGTGAAGCAATTGAAATCTTGCCGGATGAGATATCTGATTCATCAGGTCCAATGATCTGGTAAGTGACTTTGCCTCCATTATTGAGATTCTCTAAAGTAACGATAGAGCCAAAGCCCACTTTCCCATCCGGAGGGTTGATGTGATCTATAATCTCAGAATTGGCCAACTTCTGTTCAATCTCTCGAATCTTCTTTTCAACAAACGATTGCTGCTCCTTGGCTGCCACATATTCTGCGTTCTCGTTGAGATCTCCATGGGCACGTGCCTCCTCAATGGCCTTGATCACTTTAGGACGGACAACCTTCTTCAGATTCTCCAATTCTTTATGGAGATGATTATATCCGTCACGTGTGATAGGACTTCGTGCCATGGGTAACCCTTTATGGTAAAGGTTTATAACTGACCAGGACGAATCTGTCAACCGATCCTAATGAAATTTCTAAAAAGGTTTTTCTCTTTCCGAAATCTTTTTTTGGCAGTCGGAAAAGATTAGCGGTGGCGATGGTGATGACGAGGGTGGTGATAATAATGGATGCCGAATCCCCACCCCCAATAAGGATACACCCCCCACCATGGGTCATAGTAGGCATAGGGATAGGGGCGGTAATAGTATTCCGGCCAAAAATAGATCTGTTTGCTTGAGAGGAGGGGATATCGATAATCCATTTCACCGAGAGGTTTGATCTTCTCTCCTTGAATTTCACCGGCCACGGTGATCTTTTTTCCTCCCCGAAAGACGTAAGGATCTAAATAGTAATCAGCAAGAATCAAAAATCTTCCTTCTGAGTGAGTGGTATCTTGGGGTTGTCCCCTCCAGCCCAGAGGCTTCTGGAAGATTTCAATCTGTGTGGTCCCATCTTGTTGATTGACCGTCTCGACGATCTCTCCACCCCATACCACCCATTTTCCTTTAAAGGCCTCTGGATTCTGACGGACCTGGGCAAGCGTAAGAGAGATATCTGACTTCATCCTTAAATCCCTTGAAATGACATGAGCACAACCAGAGAGAAGAAGCATCAAACAGAGAAGCAAAAACCACAAAAACCGGCTTTTCATTTTATTTCTCCTTTACCCCGTTAGAAATAATGCCCCGCTTCTCTGCAGCGGGGTTAGGTTTTAGAATAATTCCGGCGGGGTTTAACGCCCTGCTGGAATTTCTAACGGGGTTTACATAATTTTAAATGAATCCCTGGTAAGAATCAATACTACCGCCCCACACAAATCCTGATTTAGGATACGGTCTTGGCGAGCGAAGCGAAGCAATCTCGCTTTTCGCGATGAGATTGCCACGCTTGCGTGCCGGAACGTTTGGCTGCACATACCTGCTTTATAAAGCCAAGCACTTCGGCGTGCAGGCGCGCACCTTTCAGGTGCTCGCAATGACGGATTGAGAGAGGGCTTCCCTTTTCTAAATCGGAATTTGGGCTCCACACGTTGTGCGGAATAAAAAAGCCCCGCTATAAACGGGGCCTTTTAATTATCTCTAATAAAATTGGAAGCTTTTATCTATCCCTTGATCAGTCTGGGAAGCATCAGATGGTGGTGAGGGCAGAGGGAGATGGGATTTTGATAGGCAGAGTCCGCAAAAGCCACCATATATTTTCTCATATCTGCAAACGAAACAAGCTCATCGACCAACCCTTTTTGTGCACAATAAACGGGCCTTGACTTATTATAGTATTCTTGTGCCAGGGCATTCATCTTGTCAATGATGGGCTTAAGCGGGCGTTTGGAATCCTTTTCTTTTACCAGTCTTCTTGCAAAAGAGGCAACGGCTGCTGTTTCACCGTGCATGACATAAATCTCTGTGGTGGGTGTGCCCAACGTAAACGCATTATTATTGTTCGCCTGGGGGCCTCCCATGATGTAGTGGGCAGCCGCTGTCCCCTTTCTCAAGATGATGCACATCATGGGGAGATTGGACTGTTCGATGGAGTAAATCAAGGATTGCCCCAATCCGAGGAGCTCGGCTTTCTCTGCAATGTCTCCTACGTCAATGCCAGACGTATCCTGGAACCAGACCATAGGGATCCGGTCTCTCCCGCATTGGGTGACGAATTCGTTCATTTTAATGAGGCCCTGGCGGTAAAGTTTTCCGCCGACGCCTGGATAAGGGGCATATTCGGGATATCCCTTTGGCAGGAATCCCTGACGGTTCCCAATGATTCCTACTAAGAAACCATCCACTTTTGCCAAACCTGTATAAACCTCCGGACCATAACCAGGCCTGAATTCCATGTGTTCGCTGTTATCCGTTAGCCTGGCAAGAATTTGATCGAAATTATAGGCAAGCTTTTGATTGAAGGCGATCAAAGTGTTGATCTCTTCAGGAGAAAACCTGGGTGCTTTGGGTTCCGCTACTCTGAAGAATTTAGGATCATAGGCTGGAAGATACTTCATATATTCTTTTAAACCATCCAGCACTCCTTCTTCCTTTTCAAAGACAGCCTTGAAAAAACCAGTGGCGTCGTAATGAATCTCCACACGTCCGGGGGGAACAGACTTGAACTTTCTCGTTGCCGCAATCACGAGTTCTGCCCCTTCTTCATCAAAAAGACCTTTAGGGCTCATCCCACTGACAATACCCCCTCCACCGACAGCAATGTTGCAGTTCTTATGAGCCAAAAGGATGGTAGGACTCACCCCTTGGTAGCCTCCGCCCGCAGGATTGGTTCCATAGATCCCTGCCAGGACGGGAATGCCCAATTTTTCCAGTTCCGCATGCCTAAAGAAAGTGGTTCCGCTTCCTCTTCGGTTGGCGTACACCTTTTCCTGCTCAGTGAGTTTTACACCGCTACAATTCACTAACCAGACCAGAGGCAGATGGAGGCGCTTGGCTATGTCGGTCACCCTCAAGATATTCTCAGACTGACCGGCAATCCATGCACCAGCCATGACTTTATTGTCGAAGCCGATGATGGCAGCCCATTTTCCACCGATTCTACCCAGCCCATCCACCACGCCGGTTGTCCCTGATTCTTCTTCCATCGGGTCGAAAAGGGTGTGCAAAGGACACCATGTGCCAGGATCCAACAAATATTCAAGCCGCTGGTATACAGTCATCTCTCCTCTTTTATTAATTTCCTCTGCGGAGAGACCGGCCTTTTTCACTTTTTCCACAGCCTCTGCAATGGTTTTTTCAACTTCCTGAATTTGTTTAACATTTTCCGCTGCATTCTTAATCTGTTGTTCAGTTAATGCCTTACCCAGATCGTTCATCTTTTCAAAATACGGTTTCATATGGGCCACTCCCTCCAATTTGGATTTAATGAATTTATTCACAATATACTTAACAAATAAAAAATAATTTATCAAGAAAAATTTTTTTTATTTACTTTTCCCTTTATTTCTGCTAATTTATAGCCATGAAGATCTTTACAAGAACTCAATTAGCTCTGGTCTTTTTAGCCGTTGCCTGCCTAATAGGCGTTGTAACAAGTATCATTGTCAATTCTCTCGTCACCAGCCAGGTTATCTTTGAAGCACAAGAGAGGGTCAAAGAAGATCTCAATACAGCCAGATATGTCTATGCTTCTAAGATTAGAGACATTGATCGGACGATCCGCTGGACAGCGATCAGGCATGTGCTGAAAAGGGGATTGAAGGAGAAAAATATCTCTCCTATCCGGAATGAGCTTGAAGGACTGATGGCTGAAGAGGGACTCGATTTTTTAACCTTGGTGGATCGAAATGGAGCGGTCATATTTAGATATCATAACCCACCGGTATCAGGAGACAGTTTGCTTAATGATCCTTTTGTTAAGATCGCTCTGGAGGAGAAGGGAATTTCAGGGACCCAGGTTCTCTCAGGAGATGAGTTGTCGAAGGAAGGGAGGAGCTTGACCCAGAGGGCCATCATCCAATCGATTCCAGTCCCCGGAGAAAAACCAGCCAGAAAAATAGAAGAGACTTCCGGAATGGTATTGAGATCGGCCTATCCCATCCTTGATTTTAACGGAGAGGTGATCGGTGTCTTGACAGGAGGAGTGCTCCTGAACAGAAATTATGAGATTGTCGATCGGATTAAAAACATCGTTTTCAAAGATGCTCAACATAAAGGAAAAGAAATCGGGACGGCCACCATCTTTTTAGGAGATCTGAGAATATCGACCAATGTCATGGATAAGGAAGGAAATCGGGCGATTGGAACCCGGGCGAGCAGAGAAGTTTATGAACAGGTTCTTGGAAAAGGAACGCCCTGGATCCATCGCGCATTTGTGGTTGATGAATGGTACATCACGGCCTATGAACCTATTCGAGACGTTCAAGATAAGATTATCGGGATGCTTTACGTGGGGATGTTGGAGAGTAAATATGCTTTGATGAAGGAAAGGCTGATCCTTCTTTTCTTTTTCTTCTCCATGTCAGGGATGTTAATCGCCCTGACGGTTTCCTTTCTTCTCTCTTATAGGATGCTTAAGAAATAAAATCCAGTCGAATGCCAAATATCAAAGCTTGCACGAAGTGATGAACCAAAGGTGAATAAAGTTCAAATCAATGCCAAAGTTCAAAGCCCAAATTTCAAAAAGTTTATTATTTACCCACAACGCAGGCGGGGGTTTTGAAATTTGGATTTAGCTCGTTACTCCCCCTTCTCATTTCCTTCGGAGCCCTTATCCCTTCCCACCTTCTTTAGCCCTTTTCTCAGACCTGAGATCAGAAGCCATAGGACAACGATGACGATGCCGATGACTAAGAAATTCGGAGCCCCTATTTTTGTTAGAAAGTCTGAGAAATGCTCAATCGTATCCATCGGTTTGATTCCCTACTTTATGAAAAAAGCCTGAGTCCTGCGTTAAACAAATTATACCAATTATACCAAAAGATTTCGGATGGGAAAAGACAGGCACATAAGATTATCATTGACCGGTCAAACGATTTAGAGGTAAAATCAAAAAGAGTCTAAGGAGAGAACGTGTATGGCAAACCGAGGAACCTTTAGAAATTGCATTTTATTGTTGGCTATTATTGTCTCTTTGTGTGTTGTTCAAAAAGATGCTTCAGGAGGGAAAGCCATGGAAATTTCATCTTCTGCATTCAAAGATGGAGAGAAAATTCCGATTCAGTATGTCATGCCGGGGGCAGGGGGGAAGAATATATCAATTCCTTTGGCGTGGAAGGATGGTCCTGCGGGAACAAAATCTTTTTGTCTCTCAATCGTTGACCCGCACCCGGTTGCTCAAAATTGGGTCCACTGGCTGGTCATTAATATTCCGCCACAGGTGACCTCTATCGAGGAAGGGGCCTCCAAAAAGAAAATGCCCAAGGGATCTGTTGAGCTGAAAAACTCTTTCGGAGATATCGGGTATGGTGGACCACAACCTCCCAAGGGAACCGGCGACCATCCGTATGTGGTGACCCTTTATGCGCTCGATGTGGAGAAGCTCGATCTCGGCGCCAATACTTCTCTTTCGGCCTTTAAAAAAGCGATCGAGGGCAAGGTGATCGGTTCGGCCTCCATCACCGGTAAGTATGGCCGTTAAAAGAAAAGGGACGCATCCGCCTCTCATAAGCTTCGCGGACCTCCTTCAGGCCTTTCGGTGTCAGGCAGGTCTGGCTCGCTTGAATTGGTCACGCGTTCTTCAGCATAGCAAACCTATAGTTCGGTCTGTGCCGGGGCCCTCCCCAGAACCCATCCTCAACAACGGGGCGGTCCTCTTTGCGCACGATCTTCCAGCCCCGGGGTCTCCCCCGAGCCAATGACTCTTGCTCAACCAGATCGATGGTCTTATGAGAATCTGTCGTGCGAGCCAACTCAATGGCTGCTAATCTCTCCGGAACGAGTGAAAAGGGTTAAAATTTAAACGGACCCCGCCCATTTCTTTTTTGACAATAATAAGAAGAAACGGTAAACTTCTGTGGAAGCTTCTAAGCAGGAAGTGTCGCTGTTTTATTGGTTAGACCGCGGGAAATCGAAAAGGAGGTTTTGCAATGTCAAAGGCCTATATGGGGAAAGTACTGAGAGTGGATCTTTCAAAGGGGACTATCTCCGAAGAGGACATTCGAGAAGACTGGGCCAAGAGCTTCATTGGGGGAGCTGGACTGGCCACACGATATCTTTATAAGGAGATATCGAAAGGAGCGGATCCTCTGGGAGCGGAAAACTTGCTTATATTTATGACTGGACCGCTCACGGGAACTTCATCTGCAAGTGCCAGCCGGTATTCTGTTGTGGCCAAATCTCCCTTAACAGGAATCTGGGGCCATGGGAATTCCGGTGGGAGTTTCGGGCCAGCCCTTAAGCAAAGTGGTTATGACGGCATCATTTTTCAAGGCATATCTCCCAAGCCCGTTTACCTGAGCATTGTGGACGGTAACCCAAAACTCTGTGATGGCAGAGGCTTATGGGGAAAGACCGTTCCGGAGACCGAAGATTTGATCCAAAAAGAGTCGAATCAGAAAATGACAATTGCCTCTATCGGGCCAGGGGGTGAGAATCTTGTACGGTATGCAGCGATCATGAATAACAGACATCGCGCCGTGGGCCGGTGTGGCCTGGGAGCAGTGATGGGCGCGAAACGTCTGAAAGCCATAGCCTGTTCAGGAAAAGCCCGAATCAACCTCGCAAACCCGGATGGTTTCAGGGGGATTGCAAAGAAACAGATCGATTTGCTCAATGAATCCATGCTAAAGGTTGGCTTTGAATCCTTTGGGACAAATATGGTTTCGGATATGGTAAATATCAGAGGAGGGTATCCCACCCGAAATTGGCAGCAAGGCGTTTTTGACCAAATCGACGAAGTGAATGGCCAGGCATTAACGGATAAAGTTTTTATAAAGGGTGTCAGTTGCTTTGCCTGTCCTATTGCCTGTGGAAGGGGGACTGAAATCAAAGAAGGCTCCTGGGAGGGGAGCAGCGGAGAAGGCCCCGAGTATGAGACGGTCAATACCTTCGGGGCCATGTGCGGTATCTCAGATTTGAATGCCATCACCATGGCCAATTACCTTTGTAATGAATATGGCCTGGATACCATCAGTGCCGGATCGACGATTGCTTTTGCAATAGAATGTTATGAAAAAGGGATACTGAACAAAGTCATCACAGGCGGTTTAGAGTTGAAGTTCGGGGATGAGAACCTGATCGTTGATTTAGTTCACAAAATTGCCAGAAGAGAAGGAATAGGTGACTTATTAGCTGAGGGGACAAGAAGGGTTTCGGAAAAACTGGGCCAGGGATCCGAGCATTTTGCCATGCATGTGAAAGGGCTTGAGCTTCCAGCTTATGATCCACGAGCGGCCAAGATAACCGGACTGGGATATGTGACCGCCAATCGCGGAGGAGATCATATAACAGCCTATGTTCAGGGGCCGACATTCATCGATACGCCGTTTCTGGTAGTGGAAGACAGCAAGATTGAAGATCCCTTTGTGGCTAATCCCAAAGAAGCCAAGGTCGTGGTAGATCTGGAGAATGCCCTGACCATGTTCGATTGCATAGGAGCCTGCAAGTTTATGGGCATTCTGCTGCCGGCAGAGGAGTATGTCGATTTGATTGCCACAGCCACGGGATGGAATTTTGGGGTCGACGATTTCAGAAAAACCGGGGAGCGAATTTTCAATCTGATGCGCCTTTTTTGCGTCAGGGAAGGGATAACCAGAGAGGCAGATTCCTTACCGAAACGTCTGATGGAAGATCCGCTTCCGGAAGGCCCTGCAAAAGGAATGGTCATAGAGAAAGACACAATCGAAATGTTGAAAGATGCCTATTACGAAATTCGCGGGTGGGACAAGGAAACTGGTAAACCAACTGTCGAAAAACTAAAAGAGTTGGAACTCGATGACCTTATCGAGGATATATGGGGCAAATCGAATCTGCCTTGAAACAGGGGGGACGGACCAGTGATATGGAAAATCGAATGACCTATGCAGACAAACCCTGGTTAAAAAGCTACAAGCTTGGGCCTTACAAACTGGAGGAGAGCCTTGCACCTTATCCGAAAGTTCCAGTTTTCAAAGCGTTAGACGATGCGGCAGAAAAGTTTCCAGGGCAAACGGCACTCCTTTTTTTGGGGCGTACCATAAAATATAGAGATCTGAAAATTCTGGTGGATAAGCTTGCAGCTGCCCTGTGCAACATGGGGGTCAAGAAAGGGGATAAAGTCTGTCTTTTTTTGCCCAACTGCATGGAATTCATCATCAGCGATTGGGCAGTTCTTAAGACGGGCGCCGCCGTCGTACCGACGAGCGTGTTGCGCACGGATGAGGGGTTGATTCACGAGGTCAAAACTTCAGGGTGCAAAGTAATTATCTGCCAGGAAGAATACCTGGAACGAGTTTTAGGAATCAGAGAGCACTGCAATATCGACCAGATTATTGTCACCTCCAAACAGGGTTTCGATTTAGCAGACGTTTCTAAACCGCTCCCTGAGAAGGTTCATGACTTCCGAAAACTCTTGGCGAAGCATGACCCCACGCCACCTCAGGTGGATATAGACCCGACCGAAGATTTATGTGAACTGGCCTTCACAGGAGGAGCTACCGGAATTCCCAAAGGAGTGATGATCACTCACTACAATCGCTACTGCTGCATCCAGCAAGGCATACCTTGGATTATGAAGCCCATGCAAAAGGGGATCATTGGAAAAGCCTCTGTCTTTTTGCCCATCCCTTTGTTTCACTCCTACGGGCATTATGTGGAACAGGCCGCAGCCTATTGGGGTCTGCGCATCATCCTGATGCCGGACCCGAGGGACACAGAGATGCTGGTTCAATATATCCGCGAATATCGACCCTTATTGATCGCGGCTGTTCCCACCCAGTTCATGCGAATTGCTCAAGCCAAGGTGGGGAAAATGAAT
>CAZEKS010000067.1:0-8916 GCA_964512795.1 uncultured Syntrophaceae bacterium | reverse complement strand
ATTGAGGAAATAGTCTGTTCCTTTTCCATCACCTTGAGTTTCAGTTGATCCTCGGTCTCTTTCTGAGCCTGTTCTCGCACGGCAGAGAGCCCCTCCTGAACCCGCTTTTCGATGGTTAGATCCATCTCGCGCTTGGCATCATCAAGCTCGCGTTGTTTTCGGATGAGTTCTACCTGCTCCCTCTGGGCTTCTACGAGCTTTGCGTCCCGCTGCTTGAGGACGTCTTGAAGGTCGGTAATCTCCTTATCTTTCTGGTCAATGTCGATTGCGAGAGCAAGTTTTGCCTTCCGAGCTTCCTCTGCGGCAATTTTTATACGCTCCTGCCGCAGCTTTTCAGCCACTTGGTCATCAATGGTTTCCTTTGCTTTGGATAAGGCCTCTTCCCGCTCCCGAAGCGAGGCTTCACGCTTGCCAATTTCACTGTCCTTCTGTGACAGACGCTCCTCGTACTCACGACGTATTGATTCGATGAGTGGCGCTGCAAGCGATTCCGTCAACTTAATCTCGGCCTTGCATTTCGGACAAATGATCGTTGGTTCTGCCATGTATTTCTCCTTGAAATATTAAGAGGTCGAGAGTATTGGAGCTTCCATCGAATTAACCTCCCCTACTTTTCCCGTCCGTTCTGCTGAATTCAGCTTCGATCTCTTCTGGACTGGGCAATAATCCCTTGAGCTTTTTCGGAAGGGATTCTGTCAACCTGGTGACATAACCGGATATACCGACGGGCTTTCGAATGTCGCGAAGGGCATATTCTGCCACGACTTTATTCCGTGACTTACAGAGGATGAGGCCGATGGACGGTTTGTCGTCGGGATGCCTGAGCAATTCATCTACCGCCGAAAGATAGAAGTTCATCTTGCCTGCGAACTCGGGGATAAACTCTTTCACCTTGAGGTCAATCACGACAAAACAGCGAAGTTTAAGATGATAAAAAAGGAGGTCAATGTAGAAGTCTTCTCCGCCCACCTCCAGATGCACCTGGCGCCCAACAAAAGCGAATCCCGCACCAAGCTCCATCAGGAACTTCTGGACATGGTCAATCAGGCCTTGTTCCAGGACACGCTCGTTGTAATCATCGCGAAGCGAGAGAAAATCAAACACATATGGGTCTTTAAGGGTTTCTTGCGCAAGGTCGGACTGTGGCGGAGGAAGCGTCTTTGGGAAGTTGGTAACCGCTTTTCCCTGGCGCTCATGGGCATGGTTTTCGATCATCAGGTGCAGGACATTACGGCCCCAGCCTTGTTCAATGGCCTTCTGCATGTACCAAAGACGGGTTTGCAGGTTTTTGACCTTCTCCATGAGCAGAATATTGTGTCCCCAGGGGATTTGTGCAACGAGCCGTTGCAAATTCGACAGCCGACCTCTACCGGCCAATTTTTCCTCGGGTTGTGTCAAAATTGACCCGGCATCGTTGGCGGACAATTGTGCCACAAGTTGTGGCACAATTGGGAATGCAACCGAATACTCGCGATAAAAGCGAAGCATTCGCTTGATGTTGCGCTCTGAAAACCCTTTTACTTCGGGCATATCATTTCGAATATCCTTTGCCAGACGCGGGATGACTCCAGCACCCCATCCTTTCTTCTGTTGACGTTCATGAATCATCCGCCCGATGTCCCAGTACATCAGAATCATTTCAGCGTTGGCGGAAAGGCTGGCTTTTATCTGTGCCTGCCGAATGCGTGCCTTGATGGTATTGACTAAATCAGCGTAATGCTTCACATCATTTTTCATATTTCGCCACATCCTGCTTTTTCCCAGGTTACTATCCTTGGGCTGGCGAATTCCCCGGGGTAGGAGTATGTCGGGTGAATCATACCAGTTTCCAAGGAACTTTAAACAACTCAATAAGGGATGTACGCTGCTGCAACTTGCCCTCAATTTCAGCGATCAAACGTTCGCGCTGACGGTCAATTTCATCCTGGGCATCAAACAAGGCACGGCGCTTGGCATTGCGCTGCTGCTCAAGGGCTTTAACCTGTTTCTGCCCTGCCAACTTGTCTTCCAACGTGAGTGCAGCGGTGGCTGTGCGGCGGGCTTCCTTGATTTGTTGGTCAAGTTCTTTTATTTCCTGCTCAAGGCCGACTTTCAAGTCGTCTGCCCAACCGTCAAGTTTTTCAGCCTCAGCTTCAAAAATGGCTGCATTACGTCGGGATATGGCCTGTTGAATCGCCTCCTTGTGTGCATTGACTTCTGACTCAAGGATTGGGTGTTCAGAAGATACAGATAAGGGATTCTCCACTTTGGCCGATAAACTAAAAAGGCGACGGATAATACCTTCTTCCAAGGGCTCCTCACCATCCGTTACACCAGAAAAGATAAGATAGTCTTCGCCCTGGTCCAAGGACTCAACCGTGAATAGGTGGAGGCTCAGAACTCCAGATTTCCTCGCCAGAGACTCAAGAACGCTCACTTTGCCTTCGTGTGCACTCAGGTCAAAAATAATTTCTGAGGGCGGAAGGGACCGAGATTTGGCGTGGTAGTCGGTTAGCTGCATTTAGCTCATCCACATCCGTGGTTCGAGACGGACTTTATGGACCAGCCTTAGAGTCCTCAGAGGGGCGATCGTATGACCTGTAGCCCTCTTTTCAGTCGAATTCCTGCCCTTCAATTTACAGGGATTTCAAGTTGATCCATAGAATTGAGGAAAATGTGAAGCATCCCCAAAATTCAACTATACCAAAAATTAAATATTCTGGCAATTTCCAGATGGTTCCACCCCCTGAAAAGGAGATTGGCCCAGAGATCACAACGTGGAGCTTTACGGTGCTGTAAGGTATGAGGTGCTTAAAATCTTATGGGTAATATTTGTTATCGCCAAAAATAAAGTAAGTATGTGGCCTTAGATCTCTTCTGAGATATCAGGGTTTATCATTGATAAAGGGGATAAAGGGGATGACTTTAACACCGTCTCCATCTGTGACCACCGTGATTGCACCATGCTTGTCAGTCCGAAATATCTTAGCGCCCAGTCGTTCATATCTTTTCAGCACTTCTGGATGGGGAAGCCTTCCGATGTTCCTTTCGCCCACACTGAGAACGGCATAGGTAGGTTTCACCTTTTCTATAAAAAGCGGGGAACTCGAAGAGGAACTTCCGTGATGGGGGATCTTTAAAATATTAGATCTGATGAGATAATCTTTTCGCAGTATCCGTTCCTCTGCTTCCTTTCCAATGTCCCCTGTCAGAAAGACGGAAACATTTTTGAATCGAAGCTTCAGAACCAGAGAGGAGTTGTTGAGATCCCATTGTTGATGAACCTTCCTTGGTATTGCATTCCACACCGGTGGGTTAAGAACAGACATCTCAACTCCGTTGATGGTTTGAGGAGGTGTCTCTTCGTTAAGAGATTGGGTCGAGATTTTCTTCTCGCTAAGAATTTTCTTCAATTGGACATAGGACTCTGACTCTGTCTGAAAACCATTATCCCAGAATTGGCCAATTGAAAACTGTGAGGCAATAAAAATTAACCCCTTCAAATGATCTGGGTCAGGATGGGTGAGGACAAGAGTATCAATCTTTCGAATCTTTTTCTTCCAAAGAAGGGGGGCGATGACATTCTTTCCGATATCGAAACGATCCTCATAAAGACCTCCTCCATCGATCAACATCCTTTTCCCCTTCGGGAATTCAATCAGGATGGAATCTCCATGTCCTACATCTATAAAATTCAACCTGAGATCTTTTTGGAATAAATCTTTTAAATTCCAAAATGTTAAATCGATAACAAGGACAATACAGAGCCCGCAAAAAAGATATCGGGCCACCCTCCTTTTCTTAATGTGAACGACGAGGAAAAAGAGAAGGTAAAAGAGGATGATTTCAAAAACGGTTGGAGTTGAGACAAAGAATGAAGCAAAGGGTAGAGAGGCAAAGAAGGCCAATACCCTTAGAAGAACCAGGGTGACAAAACTATTGATGTTGATCAGGAAGGTAGCAAAGGGAGTGAAGAAGAAAGAGAAGATGGAGGCGGTCAGACTCAGTGGGACGATCAGGAAGCCCACCCAGGGGATGATAAAGAGGTTGGTGAAAAATCCAATGGGAGCGAAACGGTTGAAGTGGAGGGCGACAAAAGGCGCGGTCCCTATCATGGCCACTCCGGTGACGAGAAGGGAGAGCAGGATATATTTCGAGATATTTTTCTTCCAGGAGGTTTTCAGAAGAAGGGAAATTCCCTCTTGTTTAAACTCCTGAAGGAGGCGTGGCACCAGATAGAGGATCGAAAGGACCGCGAGGAAGGAAAGCTGGAAGGAAACATCGAAAAGGGAGGGGGGCGAGAAGATGAGGATGAGAAAGGCCGCCAGTGCGAGTGTGTGGATCAGGTTTCTCTCCCGATCGAGCAAGATGGAAAAGAGGAAGGTGTTCACCATGATGGCCGCTCGGATCACCGAGATCCCTCCCCCTGCGATGAACGCATAGAGGACGATGCATGGGATCGTCAGGCCAGCCGCCCACTTTCTAATGGAAATGGAGAGAAGAAGAAATTCCGAACGCTTTAAAATCCAAATCAATAGGGCGAAAGAAAGGAGAGCAACGATCCCGAATTGGTCCCCCGAAATGGCCAAAAGATGAGCTGTCCCGGTTAGAATAAAATGTTCCTTTACCTCTTCTGGAATATCACCCTGTTCACCCAATACAAGGGCCTTGAAAATAGCAGAAGCGGGAGGATGGGCTTCTCGGTTTAGGAATTCCCGGATACGAGCCCGCCAGTTCTCCACCTGGAGAGTCACAGGATTTTTAAATCCATCCCCCAATTTGACCCACCCTTTCTCCTCGGATAAGAACCCAATGGTGTGGATCCGTTCAAACGCAAGATGGCGCTCGTAAGAGAATCCACCTGGATTATGAAATCCACGAGGGGGATAAAGTTTACAAGAAAGCCGAAGGCGATCCCCCACTTGAAGTGAGCGATCCTCCTCTTTAAGGAAGATCAGGAGAAGACCGTCCACAGGGATGTGGCGGTTCGACAGAATGACCTTTTGTGAGCGAATGAGTAGTTGAGTTCTTCCTCTCGAGCTTTCGGGAGTGCGATCGATGATTCCCTCCAATGAGATTCTTTCCAAACCGATGAAATGGGAGATGTGGGAGGGGGTGTGTTGTGGGTGGAGGTAAGGCTGGATTGAAAAAACTCCGAGAAGGAAGAAAATGGAGAAGGCCATCCAAGAACCCATTCGGGTTCTTTTCATGACCAGAAGAAGAGTCCAAAAACCCAAGAGTATTAGGAGAGGAATGCATCCTGGAGGAAGGAAAGGAAGGTCAAAATGGCCAAAATAAATGCCAAGGGTGTAAACGATGAAGATAGGGATGAGAGGAAGGCGAAAGATTTGATTCATCCTCGCCTCAGACGGCTCTATAGAAAATTAGAATAATAGAAGCACGGAATAATGGGTTTATTGAAATCTATTCCATAGATCATCTTGACCATCCGTAATACCCAATATTCCAATAATCCAGTATTCCATCATTCCTTATTTGACAACAATTGTTGGGCCACCACCCACCGCTGAATCTGATTGGCTTCTTCATAAATCTGGGTGACCTTGGCATCCCGCATCATCCGTTCCACAGGATAATCCTTCATATATCCATAACCTCCGAGGATCTGAACGGCGTCGGTGGTCACTTCCATGGCGATTTCGGAGGCAAAGTATTTTGAGATCGCTGAGAGTTTTTCTGTGTCTTCAAGTTTTTCGTCAATCTGAGCGGCTGCCTTGTAGACCAGGGCTCGAGCGGCTTCCACTCGGGTGGCCATATCAGCGATCATAAATTGAATGGCCTGGAATGAGGAAATGGGTTTCCCAAACTGGATCCGTTCATTGGCATAGTGAATAGCAAAGTCAAGGGCTCCTTGAGCAATGCCTACTGCCTGCGCTCCAATGGCTGGCCTCGACATGGTGAGCGTGTTCATCGCGATCTTCCAACCCTCTCCTTCCTCTCCAAGACGGTTTTTTTGAGATATCCGACAGTTTTCAAAGATCACATCCGTTGTCACGCAACCCCTCATACCGATCTTTTCCTCCCTCTTCCCGAAAAGGAGGCCAGGTGTTCCATCTTCCACGATGAAAGCAGAAATTCCTTCTGCTCCACGTTCTGGCTGGGTCACTACGAAGACAGAGTAAAATTTGGCCAGGCTCCCATGGGTAATGAAACATTTACGCCCGTTGATCAGGTAATCCTTTCCCTGCTTTTTAGCCATCGTGTTGATAGAAGAAGCTTCTAATCCTCCTTCCGGTTCTTTTAGCGCAAAGGCGGTGAGACTGTTCTTCTCGGAAATCTCTGTGAAGTAGAGATCTTTTTGAAAAGAATTTCCACCTAATAAAATGGGTAGGATTCCGAGCCCCTGGGCCAGAATGATAAGGGATGAGGAACCGCAAACCTTTGCAATCTCTTCGATGACAATACAGAATGAGGTCAGGTCTCCATCGGTTCCCCCATAGGATTCAGGAAGCAGAAAGGAGAGATAGCCCTGCCTGCCAAAGGCCTCCACCAAATCGCGGGGAAATTCTCCAGTGGCATCGATCTTTGCCGCCCGGGGCTGGACAATCCTTTGAGCAGTTTTTTCAGCAGCGGTCCTGATCATCAATCTCTCTTTTTCCATGTCTTTCATTTTGGTCGGCTCGTATAAGAAACAGGCAAGATTGTTCTGTAAGTTGAAACGTTAAAAGAGTAGAAGTTCTTTGTCAAGAGAAAAGTAGAGAAGGTAATCATCTCTTTTTCCATGACAACCATGAAGTAGCCCCCTCACCCTCCCCTCTCCCCTTGGAGGAGAGGGATAGGGTGAGGGGACTTATATTGGTAAGATATTGAATGCCTAACAATTCTGTTAGTCCCATAAATTCACTAATGCTCATTTTTTCAATTTCTATTTTCTTAAGGGCATTAATTACGGGATTGGAGATGCTTACGAAAGCTATAAAATTATTATAAAATTATTTGACTTTATAATATGAAATAATATAATTATTTGTTCAAAACCATTCATGGAAGGAGGGGGAAGATGGATGCCGGAGATTAAGATTAAGGAAAATGAATCTTTTGAAAATGCACTCAGGCGGTTTAAAAAACAGGTTGAAAAAACAGGGATATTATCAGAGGTTCGAAAAAGGGAGCATTACGAGAAACCCAGCATAAAACGAAAGAAGAAAGCATTGGCCGCCAAGAAAAGGGCAATGAAGAGAATGAGGAAAATAATGGAGAGGGGATAGAGGATGAGTTTGGAAGAGAGACTGGTCGAGGAAATGAAACAGGCGATGAAATCGAACGATAAATTACGTCTTTCCACCATCCGGATGATTCGTTCAGCGTTGAAAAACAAAGAGATTGAACTGAGAAAGAAGTTAGAGGATGAAGAGGTGGTAAAGGTGATTCAGGTGATGGTGAGAAAGGGTGAGGAGTCTGTTGAACAATTTCAGACAGGTGGACGGATGGACCTTGTCGAGAAGGAGAAAAAGGAGATAGAAATATTGAAATCCTTTTTACCTCAACCCCTTAGCCAGGAAGAGATATTAAAGATCATTGATCAAAGCATTCAAGAGACCCAAGCTTCATCCCCAAAGGACATAGGAAAAGTGATGAAATCCATCATGCCCAAAATTGGGGGGAAAGCCGACGGAAAACTGATTAATCAATTGGTGAAAGAAAGGCTTTCCACATAAATTCCTCCTCTCAATAAGTAATCCAGTTTCTTTTGTCACACTTTAGGCTCTATGGATGATCGTTCCCTCAAGCTTTTAGAGTTTTATCATCTATTAGATATCTTAAAAGAGTATTCTACCTCCCCCTTAGGCCGAAAACGCTGTGAAGCCTTGAGACCTTCCGGAAACCTTCCGTTGATCCAATCCAGATTAGCTGACGTGATGGAGCTTAAAAAAATCTTGGAAACAGAGGGAGAAATTCCTCTGAGAGGGTTGAAAGATATTGAGGGCATTCTAAATAAATTAGAGGTCGAGGGATCCACCCTCGATGTTCAGGAATTATTGGACCTCTATCATCAAATGGTATTGTGCAAAGGGCTCAGGCGATTTTTCCAGAAGTTGGAGCCTGTCAAAGTCCCTCATCTTCAGGAGAAGATCTCCAGGCTTTCTTACCAAAAGGCATTAGAGAAGGAGATCCTTCAGGTGATCAATACAAAAGGTGAGATTCTCGACCGAGCCAGCCCATCCCTTTTGGATATCCGCCGTCGCCTGGGAGGGGTCAGAGAAAAAGCAAAGGGAGTGCTTGAATCCCTTCTCCATCAAGAAAATCTTCAGTCCATCTTTCAAGAGCACTTCATCACTTTAAGAAATGGACGATACGTTGTTCTGATCAAATCCGATTCTGAAAATCGGCTGGAGGGGATCATCCATGATCAGTCCCAAAGCCGGATGACCTTCTTCTTTGAACCCCTTCAAGCCGTGGCTCTTAACAACGAGATCAATATTCTCATGGGAGAGGAGAAAGAGGAAGAATACCGAATTCTGGCAGATCTTTCGGATAAAATCCGAGAGGAAAGACAGAACCTCTGGAACGACTTTGAGGGTTTAGGTGAACTGGATCTCCTCTTTGCGATGGCCAAGCTTTCCCTCCGCTTGAAGGGGGTTTCCCCTCTCTTAAACGAGGAGGGGAGGATTGAGATGAAGGAGGCTCGAAATCCCCTCCTTACGCTTCAACGTGAAGATCAGGTGGTTCCCATCCACCTCCAAATGGGGGAGGGGAGGAGGGTTCTCGTTGTGAGCGGAGCGAATGCGGGTGGGAAGACAGTGGCTTTGAAGACATTGGGACTTCTCACCTTAATGGCGCAATCCGGCCTCCCCATACCTGTCGCGGAGGGAAGCCGGGTTGGGATCTTCCAAGACATCTTTGCAGTGATCGGCGATGAGCAGAATATCGAAGAAAATCTGAGCACCTTCTCCAGTCATCTCCTCCATGTGAATC
>CAZEKS010000066.1:0-8962 GCA_964512795.1 uncultured Syntrophaceae bacterium | reverse complement strand
CCTTTTTGGACATTTCGACAGGCGAATTGAAAGCCTGCCAAATCTCAGGATTTGAGGCCTTTCTGAGCGAAGTTCTTCGAAACGAACCCAGAGAAATTTTATCCCTCAAGAGATTTCAGGAGCATCCCTGCTTTGAAGGATTTAAAAAGAATTTTGAGAATGGTTTGATTACCTATTTAGATGATCCAAAATTCGATGCGTTCCCATCTTTCAATAAGAAGGAAGAAAATGCGACCCTCCGGAAAGCGCCTTTAGCTGCCCAAGCCGTGGCCATGGTCCTTCATTACGCAGAGGAGAACCAGAAAAAGCCTCTCTCCCACATCCGCCCTCTCTCTTTCTATCAGGTCCAGGATTTTATGGTCATCGACGAGGTGACGAAGAGGAATTTAGAACTGACCCAATCCCTTTTTGAACAGGGCAAGAGAGGTTCTCTCTTCTGGCTTTTAGATGAAACGATCACCCTGATGGGAAGTCGGACATTGAAACAGTGGTTAAATTATCCGTTGATCGATATCAAGGAGATCGAGCACCGTTTGGAAGGGGTCTCCGAACTGAAGGAGAAGAAGATCGAAAGGAAGCAACTGAGAGAATCCTTGAAAGGGATTCAGGACATCGAAAGATTGACTTCCCGAATCTTCCTCGGACATGCCAATGCCCGGGATCTCATCGGATTAAGAAATTCGCTCCAAAACTTACCCCTTCTTAAAGCAAACCTCCAGCCCTTTGACGCCTCCCTCATCAGAGAGCTTGCATCGGAAATCGAGAATTTCGACGATCTTGATCAACTTCTCGAATCCTCCATCGTGGATCATCCGCCCCTGACGATTAAAGAGGGAGGAATCATTAAGCCGAACTATGATAAGGAATTGGATGCATTAAGAGAGATTGGTCGGGAGGGGAAGGGATGGATCCTTCAATTAGAAGCAGAGGAGAGGAAGAAGACAGGAATTTCCTCTTTGAAGGTTCGATATAACCAAGTCTTTGGATATTATATTGAAGTGACCAAAAGCAATCTCCACCTCGTCCCGGACCATTACATTAGGAAACAGACTTTGGTGAATGCTGAACGATTTATCACCCCGGAACTTAAGGAATTTGAAACCAAGGTGTTAGGGGCTGAAGAAGCAATCTGCCAGTTGGAATACCGGCTCTTCGAAGAGATTCGGGAAAGAGTCTCAGACGAAACCCCAAGGCTCCAAAAAACAGCTTCTGCCATCGCAATCATAGATATCCTGGGCTCCATGGCAGAGATTGCAGATCGGTATGATTATGCCCGACCCATCGTGGATGAAGAGGATGAGATAATGATTCGTGATGGAAGGCATCCTGTCCTGGAAAGAGCGGGGCTTTCGGAAAGATTTGTTCCCAACGATACTCAAATGGATACCCAAGCGCATCAGCTTCTTATTATCACCGGGCCGAATATGGCGGGTAAATCAACCTATTTAAGACAAGTCGCCCTTATCATTTTGATGGCTCAGATGGGGTCTTTTGTTCCGGCAAGGGAGGCAAAGATCGGAGTGGTGGATCGGGTCTTCACCCGGATTGGCGCTCTGGACAATATCATGAGGGGCCAAAGCACCTTCATGGTGGAGATGACGGAGACGGCTCGCATCTTAAATCAAGCGACCTCGAGAAGCCTTGTCATTTTGGATGAGATTGGAAGAGGGACCAGTACCTTCGATGGATTGAGCATTGCCTGGGCTGTAGCTGAATATCTCCATGACCTTCCTTCGCTCAGGCCGAAGACCCTTTTCGCGACACATTACCATGAATTGACGGAGCTGGCCCTGACAAAGGAAAGGGTCAAAAATTACAATGTGGCAGTAAAGGAGTGGGGGGGTGAAATTATCTTTCTCAGAAAGATTGTAGAAGGAGGAACCAACCGTAGTTATGGTATTCAAGTGGCGCGATTGGCGGGCCTCCCCCAAAAAGTGATTGATCGGGCAAAAGAGATCCTTTCCAACCTGGAGAAGGGCGAATTGGATGCCATGGGAATGCCGAAAATCGCAACGACAAAAATACCAATCTTGAAGCCCAAACCTCCTTTACAACCCTCCCTGTTTACTCAGCCTGACCTCATCCGATCTGAGTTGAAGAAGATCAAGCCCGATCAGTTAACCCCTCTCGAGGCCTTAAATATTCTGGATGAGTTGAAGAAAAAAGCTGAAAAGGAAGAATAGAGAAAACAAATCCAAATGCCAAAGTTCAAATATCAAAGGAAACCATGGAAGAATGGAATGATGGAACATTGGAATACTGGGGAATTCAAAATCCAAATTTCAAAACTCAATCCCGTATTCCAGATTTATCCTACTAAATTTTGGTCTCTTTAACATTCATTTGATATTTGAATTTTGGTAACTGTTTAGCCAAATTTAGCTTTATGAAAAGAGAGTTTTTAAATTCCAAGAAGTACAAAGAATTACCGTAAAATCCCCCTTAATCCCCCTTTTCCAAAGGGGGAAACTTATTCTCCTCCCTTTGGCAAAGGGAGGTTGGGAGGGATTTTAACATGGCTAAACAATTACGAATTTTGACATTTTAGGTTAAGAGGATGGTTGATTTCCCGAAGGCAAGATTGAAGATGGTGGAGGAACAGATCGTCTCCAGAGGAATCAAAGATGCCAAGTTGATTGCTGCCATGAAGAAAATCCCCCGCCATCTCTTTGTAGAAGAGGCTCTCCAAAATCAAGCCTACAGCGATCATCCTCTGCCCATTGGAGAAAAACAGACCATTTCTCAACCCTATATGGTTGCGTTAATGACCGAAGCGTTGCTGCTAACCGGGAAGGAAAAGGTATTGGAGATCGGTACGGGATCTGGATATCAGACAGCGATTGTAGCTGAAATGTCTGAGAAGGTCTTCTCCGTTGAAAGGATTCGTTCCCTGGCCATTCGGGCAAGAAAGTTACTCTATGAATTGGGGTATTTCAATGTTGAAATTAAAATCTTTGATGGGACCTTTGGATGGGTGGAAGAGGGTCCATTCGATGCCATTGTTGTTACGGCAGGCTCTCCTGACATTCCACAGCCCCTGATCGATCAATTAGCGATGGGTGGAAAGTTAGTCATTCCTGTGGGAGATGCTTTTGTTCAAGATTTGTTTCGGGTGACCAAGACAGAAGAGGGAGTGAAAAAAGAAGACTTGGGTGGTTGCCGATTTGTCAAGTTGATAGGGAAATATGGGTGGGAGGGTGAGTGAACGATGAACCATGAACGAAGAACAATAAACCATGAACAATGACAGGAGGAGAAATTCCTCACTTTAAGAATAGATTTTAGCGCACTGCGTCATAAATCCCTTTACCCCGTTAGAAATAATGGCCCGCTGCTCTGCAGCGGGGTTAGATTTTAGAATAATTCCGGCGGGGTTTAATGCCCCGCTGGAATTTCTAACGGGGTTTACTATGGTTGTCATTCCTGCCCCGATTTTCATCGGGATAAACTCCAGCAGGAATCCAGAAAAACAGAGAGTGGATGCCCCATCAAGTGCGGCATGACATGCCGACCAAAAGTAGAGAAGCGTTGGACGCACTACATCTAGTGTAGTGATTCAGAAATCTCTTTCCTTTATTTGTCATTCCGGGCTTGACCCGGAATCCAGTGTTTTTGGGCTGGATTCCCGCCTTCGCGGGAATGACGGCCTAGGATATTAATGTAAAGAAGCGTTAGATTCACTACACTAGGTAGGCGCAGGCTTTAGTCTGCGAACAAAGTGGTCAAATATTTTGAATCGAATGTTAAAAAAAATTCTATGGCTTTCATTTCTTTCTCTAATTCTCCTCATGGGGGGCTGCACGAGGCATAGAGTTTCTCTTGAGAAACCCTCTCCACCTCACAGGATGAAAGGGGTTTATCATGTCGTGGAGAGGCACCAAACCTTTTACCGCATTTGCAAGACTTACAGGGTTGATCTCAATGAGGTTGCCTCTTTAAATGGAATTGCGGACCCAAGTAAGATTCAGACCGGTCAACGGATTTTTATACCGGGGGCGAAGAAAGTTTTAAAAGTGGAGATCTATATTGACGACGTGGCAGCAGAACAGGGGGAAAGGGCAAAGATTGCTTATAGAAAACTTGATTTCATCTGGCCTGTCGAAGGAAAAATTACCGATGTTTTTGAAGGGTCGGAAAGCAAAAGGCATCAGGGAATTGATATCGCCTCTCCCATCGGGACACCGATTAAGGCTTCAAATGCGGGGATGGTTATATACTCCAATAACACCATTAAAGGATACGGGAACCTGGTCATCATTCGCCATTCAGAAGAATTCGTCACGGTTTATGCCCACAATCAGGTGAATCTGGCAGAGGAGAGGGCGTGGGTAGAAAAGGGCCAAATCATCGGGAAGGTAGGGCAGACGGGAAGGGCTACAGGACCTCATCTCCATTTTGAAATCCGAAAAAATAACAAAGCCATGGATCCCCTATTGTTTTTGAAATAAACACATCCAAAGTTATCTCTTCATATATCATGCTCAGGGAGATTTCTCAGATCATCAATGGTATCGATGTCCCTCAAGAGTTGCAAGGTGTGAACCGTAAGTCCTTCTTGTTTTAAAACTTTCATGATCTTTTCAAAAACTTTCTCCGTGCTCCAGGGGATTCCCTCAAATACCTTGAGGGAGAAGACCTTATCCTTAAACCCGATGAGATAATATCCACCATCAAAGGAAGGACCGATGACTACATCCTTCTCCTGGAGAGAAGTAAAAGCTTCTTCGATGAACTCCAGCGGCAGATCAGGAATGTCGCTTCCAATGAGGACTACTCTTTTGAAGTTCATAGCAAAAGCTTCTATAAAGCCGTTCTTCATTCTTTCACCAAGATCCTCCCCCTTCTGAGGCATATAAAGGTAATCGTCTCCTAACCAACCCTTGAGATCGCTCAGAGAATTCTCTGGGTAGAAGCATAGATAGAAAAGAAAGGTTCCTTGATTTAAGGTGAACAGCATTTCAAGCAGAAAACGCCTGTAAAGCTTCACTGCCACCTCATCACCGACCGCAGAGGCCAGCCTTGTTTTGACCCGGCCTTTTTCCGGATTCTTTAAGAAGAAAAGCAGGCATCTATTATCCAATTTCAACCTCCCCCAAAAATCCAAGTCTTACAAGTGATTCGTTTTTGTTGGCCGGGTGATCCATCATTTAGGGCTCCATTCTTCTTCTGGGGTAGTCACTCTTGTAAAACCTTGCCAGTTTATGAGGTGAGATGCCAAGGGCATAGAGAGTTTGCAGGGTCCAATTTCTGAAAATGCAACAAATCACTCCCTCTTTTTCCCACCTTCTCGGAGAGGTCCGCACCCGATCATGGAAAATCCGTATCTTATGTCCTGATTGCTTGATACGTTTCATCAATTCCACATCTTCCATTAAAGGAATCTCTTGGTAACCACCGATCTTGTTGAAATATTCTCTTCGGATAAATATGGCCTGATCTCCATACGGGATTCTATTCAGACGGGAGCGTAAAGAAGCTAAGAATGCAATGATCTTGAAAATCAACTTGTTTGACTTGATACCCAGATCGAAAGCTCCCGCAGCGTATCCCTCCTGTTCCATGACAGCACGGATCTTTTTAAAGGACAGGATAGGCAGTTCTGTGTCAGCATGAAGAAAGATTAGAATCTCTCCATTAGCCATAGAGGCCCCGGCATTCATCTGTTTTGCACGACCCTTTTCAGATGAGACTTTAATGACATGGTTACTATGAATAGCCCTTAAAGTATCCTTTTCCTGAGCCCCATCCACGACAATGATCTCACAGATTTTTTCCGTATCTAATTGATACAGGTGCTCCATCAGATCGTTGATCCTGTCTCCTTCGTGGAATACTGGCACAATGATTGAGAATTTAATAGAATTCACAGGCCTTTTCTCCGGAAGGAGGTTCTCTAGCGTAGTGATTCAGAAATCTCTTTCCTTTATTTGTCATTCCGGGCTTAACCCGGAATCCAATGTTTTTGGGCTGGATTCCCGCCTTCGCGGGAATGACGGCCTAGGAAATTAATGTAAAGAAGCGTTAAATTCACTACACTAGCGCTTAAAGCAGAAAGAACTCCATAAGAATAGATTAAGGTGCCGCTCCCTTTCCGTCAAGACTTTTTCACATTTTGCAACTCATAAAGCAGCCCCAGGAGACGCCAGGAGTGCTACCCAACACCCATCCAGTATCATACATTTTATTTGTTGCATTTTTTAAATCTTTATGATAAGTTAGTAACCTATCGAACAGATTAACGAAAAACATTTTTCTAATATTTCTGTTCTATCAATAGGGTAGTTTTGAGGTTCGTTAAAACAATTTCTTTGTTAAGTAACTTTTTATGAGTCTGACAGCGGTAGCTTATTTTTAGACGGGTTGTCCGTATTGGGTTTCGGGTTGACAAGAGATCGAAGTCATTGAACACTTGTTTTTTTGCAACAAAGAACAGCCTTAAGAAAGATCCCTCCTTTCTTATATGGAGCCAGGTTGCAGGTATAGTGCGAAAGTCAGGATTTGATTTTACAGACACCGTCAAGTTTAGGTAACGCTTAAAGTGGGACTTAGTGACCACCATTTAGAGAGTGGAAAACATTTTCACATTTAAGGAAATATTTAAGGTTTTTGTGGAAATCAATTACACTCTTACTTTTTCTTTAAAATATTAAGGTTTGATAAAAACGACGTAATTACGGAAACTTATATTGATTTTGAAGTTTGGCATAGTAATTGCCATTTTTATGTAAAGTATAGGTATGTTCAACTCCCTATAATGCCGAGAAGGTCAATTCTGAGATTCATTGACAAAACATCGCTTCCAGAAAGCTGTTTATGAATCTAAGTGCGGTAGCCTATCTTTAGGCGGATTGTCCATCATGTCAAGAATGACGAAGTTAATAATTATTAAATCCTTGTTTATTTTTTTAATTTTATTCGTTTTTGCGCCGGTCGTGAAGAGTCCTGCCCCTCTTCACTATCAGACCATCCAGGCAAGTACTTATACTGATCAAGAATGTTGGATATTGGATACAGGTAGGAGACCAATCAGACATCAGATTCTTCTATGCATACGCAAAATCCTCCCCATCATCAGTTCAGGTTTTGGTTACTACTATGCCCCATAAAAAATAAGAAAGCATTTCCTTAGAACAGTAAAATCAAACGAGCAGTTTAATGGATTTTTTGACGGGTTTGCTCATTAATTTCGGGAGTGAGAATACTAACTGTGGCCTCTCTACACATGTAAGCACAGAAAGACACTTGGGGCCCCCAGCCCCTGGTATTGTTCCCTATAAAGAGGAGGAGTAGTAGCGATGTATCAAAATTATTACCATCTAAAAAAGGAACCCTTCCATATCACACCGGACCCGGAGTTTCTATTCCTAAGCCCCAGCCATAAACAGGCATTGGGTTCGATCGTTTACGGCGTAAGAAATAAAAAAGGTTTTATAGTGATCACGGGTGAGGTGGGGGTGGGAAAGACAACGATCCTCCGTTCCTATCTGGAGGGGATTGCTAAACAAAAAACGAAGATTATCTATATTTTTAACTCCAATGTCTCCTTTAAAAACCTCCTGAAGACGATCTACAAGGAACTGGGACTCGATGCAAAAACGGGTGATATCGTTGAGATGTTAAACGACCTGTACCAGATATTGATGGAGGAATATAAGCAGGGCAATACGGTTTTACTGATCGTCGACGAGGCTCAAAACATGCCGATTGAGACTTTGGAAAACCTCCGCATGCTTTCTAATCTGGAAACTTCCAAGGAGAAACTCCTCCAAATTGTGCTCATTGGCCAGTACGAATTTGAAGGGATACTCAACCTGTACGCATTGCGACAACTCAAGCAACGCATTGTCATACGATCTACCATCATTTCCCTCAGCGAGGAAGAGAGTTTGGCCTATATCAAGCATAGATTGGCAAAGGCGGCGTTTAATGCGAGTCCAGTATTCACCAAAGGGGCTTTGAAAAGAATCGTCAAGGAAGCCAAAGGCATTCCACGAAACCTCAACATCCTTTGTGATAATGCGCTGATTACCGGATTCGGATATAAAATAAAACCGGTGAACACCAAAATAGTGAACGAAGTCATCACTGACTTTAATGGAGGAGGAGAAGAAAAAATCCCTCTTCTGAAATGGGTCATTCCTCCCGCAGCCCTCCTTCTTTTAATCGTTCTTTTTCTTTTTTTCTATTTTAATAAAAGCCTGATTTTATCCAAGGCGGATAACATCCTTTCCCGATTTAAAAGCGTTTTCATCTCAAAAGTAGAAAATCCGGACCCTTCCCGGTCCGCCGTCGGGGACTCGTTCAAAGAGCAGATGAAGCTTTCAGTGGATAAACTGGAAATTTCTCAAACCGAGCGAAGCGCCCCAGCCAAAGAAAAGATCGAACCTTCAGAGGAGAAAGCGGTCCCGGGACCCTCTCAAGCATCTTCTCCCATCATCAGGACTGTAAAAAAGGGGGATAATCTTGTTAGCCTTACCAAGAAAGTTTATGGCCATGCCGATGAAAAACTGGTTGGAATGGTCCAGCAAAACAATCCCTGGATCAGAGATATGGACAACCTTCCGAATGGAGTGGAAATCCAATTTCCGGCGCTCTTAGAAGAAAAGGCTAAGGCCAAACCTTAAGGTTAACGATAAGGAGTAGGGAAAGGAAAGACCGATGTCCTATAACGCTTTTGAGGAGATGCCAGTACGGTTTGGCTATCTCGTCTTAAGTGGACGGAATTGAAGACCCTCACCTATTTTGATGAATTGCTAAAGAGGGGTTAAGGACAAAATAGTCCTGGGAGAGATAAGCTCATGATCAATACCGAAAAGTCACTTAATATTCATGATTACACTGAAATTTTCCTCAGGCGGTTCTGGTACATTCTAATCCCGTTCGTCGTCATCATGGCAGGAGCCACCATCTATGCACTTTACCTTCCCAAAGTGTATCGTGCCACGACGCTGGTCCTGGTCAC
>CAZEKS010000065.1:0-9255 GCA_964512795.1 uncultured Syntrophaceae bacterium | reverse complement strand
ATCTATTCCGATAGAAGGTCCAAAAATGTCCTCCTGCCCTCCCCGTCCACATCCGCAATTGAGACTGAGGGATGCTTCTTTTACAGGGAATAAACTCATCAGTTGTTGAATATGAATCATTCCAGCGACCTGGATGATATCTCTTCCTCTTGGAGGGGGCGGACTTTCATACCATTCTTTTTGCGTAAATTTCTGCTTCTCCATCTCGTTCCCATCCCTTGGCAAAAATTAAAACATCATCGTTCACTCTCCTGGATGAACGCTTTAATGGTTTTGATGAGGCCCGCCCTTCCAACATTTTCTTGGGGGACAACCTTCACTTTATTCTCCAGCAACTCTATCATCTTCTTTTCCAATTGTCCTTCCTCATAAACTACGTGGATATTGACATCCCCTCGTTCTTCCAAAACTTGAGCGATCTCCATTTGATGATCGTTGACGTGCTCCTTATAAATTTTCCTTCTCGGAAAGATGATAATGGGGATTCCATATTGTTTAGAAAGAATAATGGTTCCCATCCCTGCGTGGGAAACAACTAACTCAGATTTCTGTATGTATTCCATGGCGGTATTCGCAGGTACAAAATCAAAATACTTCGCATTTTGTGGAACATATTTTGAGTAACCTTTCTGGATTACGATTTCATGAGGGATTCGGGGAGCAATTTCATCCACTTTCTTCAAGAGACGCTCAAATCCCTGGAAGTGATTTCCCGCTGTCACAAATATCATACGAGTCCTCCAACATATTTGGCTTTGGGACCATACTTTTTGAGCAAAGGTTCCCACTGGACAAGAAATAGATCGGTAATAGGATAAACCCATTTCCCTGTCATTGATGGACGGAAGATCTGAGCACAGGATTCAAGATAGATGAGTTTGGCGCCAAAAAAACATTTGCCAAAATAAAAGGGAGGGATAGCAATTTCTGATCCTGTTGAAAAGAGGATGGTGGGTCTCTCCTTTAAAAGGATGAAGAAGATTTTTATTATACCGAATAAGAACGCAATAGGATTTCTGCCAATACTAGCAATGTAATAAGTATTCTCTTGATTCGATGTAGACACTTCCTTGTAAGTTATTAGAAAAGTAGGACAGTGTTCAAAGGCTTCCCGTACTTGAAGAAGCTCAGTGAAATGGCCTCCATGCGAACAAATCAGTCCAATCTTCTTATTCTTTTTCATCGATTTGCCTGAAAATGGTTTTAGAACCTTTTAATCTCGAAGCGATATTTCACTCGCTCTAATTCCAAATCGTCTAAACCAACTGATAACCTCTCCGTACGAAACCTTTTTCAACGGCCTTAGCTTTTTTCTCTTTTTCCACATTCGAGGGAGGAAGCGAACCCCCGATCCATAAGCCTTGAGCAAAATCCCCATCAATCTTAAAGGAGAATAATTCTTTGCAAATTTTCCGGCAGCCCCTCGGTAAGTGAGGGCTCCGTAAGCCTGCAAAGCAAAGCGATAGAAGGTAAAAAAGAAGCTGAGGAATAACAGGGGCAGTGGAAAATACTTTAAGGTAATCCAAAAGCGATTTCTCTCTACGTAGAATGCCTTGAAAGGGGAATAATGTCCCGTGGACCCTGAATCTTTATGATAAAGGACGGCCTTGGGCACATAGAGACATTTCCAACCTGCTAATCGAGCACGGATTCCAATCTCGGAATCATCCCCATAGGCAAAGAAATCTTCGTCAAAAAAGCCTATTTCTTCAAAGACCGCTTTTCGGTACATTCCTCCGCATCCAGGAGGAAAAAATATTTCTTCCATCTCCTCATACTGGCCTCTTTCCATCTCATATTGCCCTCGGGACCGACTCAACCCATCCCAGTAAATGAGTTCCCCTACGGCCTCAATTTGATTCCTCTTATAATAGGAATAGATTTTCGACGCCCACATTCCAATGGGAGGATCGAATTGAGTTGCCTTGAATAGCTCTTCAAGCCAATGAGGATCGGCCCATGTGTCATTATTCAAAAGGACGATATATTTCCCTCTCGCCGCTTGGATTCCGATGTTATTTCCCCCCGCAAAACCAAGATTCTCTTTATTCCGAAGGACCCGAATGAACTCCCCATATCGTTTTTCAGCAAACTCGGCCGAACCGTCCGTCGATCCATTGTCCACCAGAATCGTTTCAAAATTTTGGAAGGTCTGTGCCTTAAGAGAATCCATACACTCTTCAAGAAATCTTCTCCCATTCCAATTTGGGATGATAACGGATAACAAGGGTTGAGGCTTCATCTTCTCTCTATCTTAGGCCGAGCACTTGATCCACTCTGGTAAACTTAAAATGTCCTAAAAGAAATTCCAGTTTTCGAAGGGAAGAACTGATCCCATAGTATGAAACTAACCGATGGAGTGGAGGAAGTTTGAACCTGGGTGTCTTCGAGTGACCTTCCCATGGATGATAATAAAGAATAAATATATGGTTTCGATTCATTCTCCTTAATCCCCAATAAAGGAAGCGAAGAGGCAAGAGCCTTAAATAGAACCCTCCTGCTATGGGGACCTTCAACTTCCCTAAGCTCAATGGAGAGAATGGGAACTCCATTAAAGGGCTTTGAGGGTCTTCCTCCCTTACATCCTTGAATGAAATGCGATAGGGTCGGGTCGGGGCCCCATTCACTCCGTAAAGAGAATTCAATTTCATAGGGAAAATACTTGCATCGTATTGATATCCAAAGTCCGAAAGGATTTTGAGAGCCCACTTCGTCCGATTATCCAATGAAAAAGAAGGGGCTCGAAATCCCTTAATCTTCGTTTTTCCAAGAATCCTTTCCATGACCGAATGGAAATGCTCCAGTTCTTCTCGAAAGAGGTTCTCATTTAACTTCCATAAAGGTTTATGGGAGAAACCGTGACAGCCAATTTCATGTCCTCTCCGGACAATGGAACGGACGAGATCAGGATTCTGATCTGCCAACTCTCCTACAATAAAGAAAGAAGCCTTCATTTGATAATGGTCTAATAAGTCCAGAATCGGTTCTGTCGCTTCTCCAACCAAAGAAACATCGGACCTTCTGCCCTCGACCAGTTCGGAGTGATACCATTCTTCTGTATCAATGGCTAATGCGTTTATCCTTTCCACTTACATTCCCCTATCTTTGTCATAACCTCAGATCACATCAGTATCTCCCCAATTGACATACCATCCTTTGGGGTCAAAAAGAACCTCTTCATTCCAATGAGAATAGATCATCAGTAAAAATGTTTTGAAACTATGAAGAAATCCCATCTTCCCCAGTATCTTATAATAAAAATGGCCTTGAGGGACCATAAAACCTAAAAGATCGGCTCCTTCTTGTTGGCTGTATTGAATGCCTCTCTTTACCAATGCTGAAAGCGTCACTTCATCCAATGTCAATAAATCGACGATGACGGTGCTGTTGAAATCAAGGAGATCAACCTTTCTTAAAACAATATAACCCCTCATCTCCCCGTTTTTCTTCCCTCGATAAATCGTATAATTTCGAGTGGGATGCTGGAAATAACGCCAGTTTAAATAATTTCGATCTCGGACGCCCATCATAGGATAAAGAGTCCGAGCTCTTTCCCAGAAACGGTCGAGATGTTCATCCCATTGCCCTATTTCTTCAATTTCGACACCTTCTTCTTCTCTATTTTTATTCTTCATCAAATAGAAAAGGCCATATAGAAACCTTGCGATGCCCCCGATAAAAAAACTGAGGGGTTGAAAATGAAGGTACCGGTCCACAATGTTTCGGAACCGTATAGGATAAACTAATACTGGAAGCTTCGCAATTTCCTTCCACCCTATTTTCTTAAACCCCTGAATGGTCCCCCGGCGCACGGGGTATGACATCAGGAAAAGTCCGTTTTCATTTTTAACGCGGCCGATGGCATATTTTCCCATCGCCTGGAAGATCCCCTTTCTTCTATAGTCAGAATGAACCATGAGATCCACCGAGAGGGTTCCTTGGAATGTCTTTCCATGGATGGAAAACTGCCTCGGAAGATCGGCGAAGTGGCCAACGACCTTATCCTCATCCTCGACAATATAAATCAAAGCTTCCCCATGAGGATTTTCTATAAATTCCCATCTCCAGAATCTCGGGTCGAGTTTATCCCTTTCCTCCTCTCCGAAGACAAGCTTTCGAAGAAAAAGTATTCCCTCCATATCTTCTTCATTGCCATCCCGGACTTCCCAGTTCTGAGCTTTTCTCATTCCCTTTTTACCCTGGATAAACTATTTCAAATACTTCAGCACTCCCTTGCTCCCTTTTACAAAATCCCCTAAACAAGTCATTCTTTCTTCTTGTTTTTATAAGGACGGTACGCCAAATAAAAGTTAATAACAGAGAGGCAGAAGGCAACGATTCCCACAACCAGAAGAATCTGAATCAAAGTGTCGTGAAATAATATAATTAAACCGATCTCAATGAACGTGAAGAAAAACAGAGGATAAAGAAACCGTCTCCTTTGGGTGGAGAGATGGTAATAGAGCAAAATTAAAGTGCAGGAGAAAAGGCCCATATTGACAGAAAAGATTCTTACCAAAGCCGAGCATTCTAAGTGCGCCTTTCCGCTCAGTATCTTGACGATGAACAAAGGGAAGAGAAGGGAGAAAATGACAGTCCCTCCACAAAGAAGACCAGCAATGCCAAGGCTCTTCCCCAAAGTCGAGAGGGCCTTTTTTTCCTGCCCCTCTAAGGTAGAAAGCTTGGGGAACATAACCATGACGATGGGAAGAGGTAGAAAGAGAATAATCTTCCCTACCATTTGGGCGATGGAATAGTAACCCGCTTCAACGGGTGTGAAGAAGTGCTTGACTAAAATTAAATCGACATTGGTGAGAACCATAAAACATAATAAGGTCAACCCGACAGGGAAAAGATATCGATAGACCGCTGAAAGATTGTATGAAGTTAGCCTCCCAGGATTTTGTGTCCGATCGGCTGTTTTATTCTCTTTGGAAAGGTTCATCTCCAAAAGGAGGAGCGAAAACAAAGTGGCGATAAAATATGAAAGAGCAAAAGAGCTCATAGCTCCCATTACCCCCAAACCAAAAAACACCAAGAAAATGCCCAAGATCAATTTAAGCCCACTATTGATAATCATCGCCAAAGTCAATGAGCCAAACTTCTGCAAACCTGATAGTCCTCCCCATGGAATCGGGAGCACCGTAGCGAAAAAAAGACTCATCCCTAAAAGTAGGATCAAACCCTCGGAAGAAATCTGAAGAAAGGAGGAGATCAGGGAACTTGCCAGAGAGATCAATACGAAAAGAGAGAGGCCTATGATCAACATTAATAAGAGAAGGTGGCGCAGAAGGCCCTTCACATGATCAAATTGATTCTGGGCCTGAAAAGAGGAAACGAACTTTGTTACAGCCGTCTGGACAGTACTCGCAGGAACGGAGATGATCATAAAAAGTGCAACAAGTGTATTGAGTTGGCCGTAATCAACAGGGGGAAGCATTCTCAACATAAAGAAGTGATAGAGGAGATTAAACAGGTTGAAGAGGCCAATGCCAATGAACATCAATCCCGTCTGTCTGAAAAACTCGTCTCTAAATCTCACAAATTTCAATAAATCACCTCGTAAACAATCGATGCCTGATCCGCTCTTCTAAAAATTTCTTTTAAATCTGTTGGTTGAATTGATTCAATAAAACCTGGATTTGTTTCATGAGTATTTTTATTGACGAGAATATATCGAACCCCCTTTGTTTTTGCATAATGGATAATCTGGCCATAGGATTTGCCAGGATTCCCGGATATAGAAATTCCAGAGGGTATCATCATGAATTCTCGGTCAGCATAGAACGTCTCCTGAGGACTATTACTCATAATAATGGCATCCGGGAGGGTATTCTCTCTTAACCACAGCCCAACCTTTTTCTGTTCTGCACGATGTCTTCTCTCCGGTGTCAAACCCTGTGGCAACTGGATTAAAATCGCCAGGATAATGGAAAAGAAAATCACCTTTTCTGGGTTGAACATTTTAACTTTTTCCAAATATCTTTTCATTTCTATAATCCCTCCCCCAGCCCAGAAGAGCGAAAGTGGGATGACCGGAACTGCAAAACGGATCGTGGAAGGGACAAAAGTGGACAAGGAAAACAGATGAAAGAGAACCAAAGAGGCTAAGAACAGCTCGTAGGCGACGACCTTTTGTCTAACCCTTATTAACCCAAAAAATAAAAATGGCCATAATGAAAAGTGATAAGCCCTCAAATAGTGGTAGACCACAAAGGGGAGATTTCGAACGATGTTTTGGGTGATCCTCAAAATTCCAAAATTCTCTTTCCCAGGTTGATCTTGTTCAATATCTTTTGACGGAATGACCTCCCCTGTGGACTCTTTTAAAAATTCAGATTGTGCTTCCACAGCCTTTTTACTAATCAACCACTGGCCTGTCTCTTGATGGATATAAATGATGTAAGGAATAACAAAAACAAAAACGCTTGGGATAAGGACCCCGATCAAAATCAATTTCTTAAACCAATTCTTTCTAAGAACCCCATCGACGACCATCCAGACCAGATAAACCAGAATGTAACCAACCCCTTCTGGCCTTGTCAGATAAGCTAAGCCAAGAAAAACCCCTGAAAATGATATCCTCCATACTTTCTCTTTCTTCAGGCCGGTCCAGAAAAAATAAACCGATAAAACCAGCAAACCCCAGTAAGTGGCTTCGGTAAGGAGCATTCCCGAGTAAGTCACCAAGTAGGGATGGAAAGAATAGAAAAACACCGAGAAGATGGCTTCTTTTTGACCAACGGCCTCTTTGATTAAATAGAATAATGGAACGATGGCAAGGGTCCCGAATAAGAGCGAGATCAATCTCCCCGTTATTTCAACGTGTGTGGTATCCGGAGAAAACAAGAAAATCAAGAAAGGGTAAAAAGGAGGAGCAGGCGAAGATAATCCTTTTGTAAAATGGCCTTTCAAAAAATCCCTTGCCATGAAACCATAGGCAGCGCTATCATTGGCAATTCCCTGTGCCATCAAGACCGCATATAGTCTCAATCCAAAAGTGACCAGGATGAGAAGAACGAAGATCTGCCTCTCATTTAGGTTTTTAAAAAAGAGGATGATTTTATCGACCATTTTAATGAGGTTTGCCCTATCGATTCCTTCCAGTTTTACGAATGCCTGACCAATACCTGAATAATCTTTTCACCTGCCTTCCCATCTCCGAATAAATCCACCCCCCTTCTCGAAGGTTTTTTCCTTTCCAGATACTTCAATCCCTTTAAAATCTTTCTGGTCCCTGTGCCAACCAGTACATTCCATCCGCTTTTAACCGTCTCAATCCACTCTGTCTCATCTCTTAAGGTGATACAGGGAACCCTTAACCAGTAGGCCTCTTTTTGAACACCCCCTGAATCAGTCAGGATGGCCTTAGCATTTTTTTCCAATTGGAGCATGTCGAGATAAGAAACTGGCTCAATGAAATTAATATTTTTGAATTTGGAGAAGAGACGATAGACCTTCATCATCTTCTTTGTCCTTGGATGAAGGGGAAGGATGACAGGAGTTTTTTCCCCAATCTCATTCAAGGCTCCAAAGATAGATTTTAACTTTTTGGGGTCGTCAGTGTTTTCCGCGCGGTGGAGGGTGGCCAAGTAGTAGTTCGGAGTTCGGAGCTCGCCCTGAACCATGTAAGGTTCAGGGCTGCCATGCACCCTGCGTGGTGCATGGCGGAGTGAGGAGTTGTATGGAAATAGACCCAAATCCTCGAGGATGGTAGATTTCTTTTCTGCCATTTTAGAATAATAAAGTACTGAATCGTACATCACGTCGCCTACCTTTTTAACGACTTGTGTCTCTCCATCCTTTATCCCCTCTTTCAACAAATTTCGAACAGCTTGGTCAGTGGGACAGAATAGCAAGCTTGAAAGATGGTCTGTCACAAGACGGTTAATCTCTTCTGGCATGGTCCGATTATAACTTCTCAAACCTGCCTCCACATGGGCCACAGGTATATTCAACTTTGCAGCAGCCAGGGCTCCAGCCAGTGTTGAATTCGTATCTCCATAGACAACGACTGAATCCGGTTTCTCTTTTTCGAGGACAGTCTCAATTCGTTCAATCATGATCCCGGTCTGCTTCCCATGAGACCCTGACCCCACTCCGAGGTTGTAATCCGGTTTAGAAATCTCTAATTCTTCAAAAAAGATCCGATTCATCAGGTAGTCGTAATGTTGGCCTGTATGAACCAATATCTCTCTAATGCTTCGCTGGGGGGGCGACTTCTGGTTATGGTTCTCAACGGCCCGGCTGACAACAGTGGCTTTAATAAATTGAGGTCTTGCGCCGACAATGGTGACGATCTTCATTCTAAAACTCTACTTAAAATGAATCCATTTATAATGGTATCCTGTAGCGTCGGCATTTATTGTCGACGAATTTCTCTCGCCCCCAGTAAACCCCGTTAGAAAGTCTTCTACTTTCTAACGGGAAGGCTCACACGGGGCTTTAAACCCCGTGTTCGCTGAAAAAGGAATAGTTTTCATCCCCGCTGCAAGCAGCGGGGCTTTCTAACGGGGTAAATGGGGGCGCTACTCAATCTGCTTCACTCCGTTTCGATACTTCTTATATTTTTTCCCGCAGGCTTTACACACGGCTTTCCCGGATCGAAAACTAATTTCCTCAGCACACTGACAGACCCATCCCTTCACTCTCCCCGGATTCCCATAGACCAAAGCATAATCCGAGACATCTTTGGTCAACACAGAACCAGCTCCGATGAAGGCATACTGACCAATTGTATTTCCACAAATAATGGTCACATTAGCGCCAATGGTGGCTCCCTTTTTCACTAAGGTCTTCCGAAATTCTTTCTTCCTCGATATGAAACTTCGAGGATTAAAAACATTTGTAAAGACCATGGAGGGTCCGCAGAAAACATCATCCTCTACGATCACCCCCTCATAGATAGAAACATTGTTTTGAACCTTTATATTATTTCCTAAAAGTGCACCTGAACCGATAAAGACATTTTGGCCGATAATACAACCTTCCCCAATCCTGGCACCCGACATGATGTGGGTAAAGTGCCAAATCTTGGTCCCTTCCCCAATCTCCATAGGTTCATCCACTACGGCTGTGGGATGAATAAAATATTCTTTTTCCATCTCCTTATTCTCCCTTGATCTGGATTGGAAATCCTTTTTTCTTCAAAGACTGCTGGGCAGCCATAAGAATTTTTACCACCTTGAGTCCATCTCGTCCCCCGGTTTTAGGTTCTTTCCTCGATTCGATGCTTTGAATAAAATGTTCAGCTTC
>CAZEKS010000064.1:0-9319 GCA_964512795.1 uncultured Syntrophaceae bacterium | reverse complement strand
CAAATCATCAATTTTGCCCAAGGCGAATTTGTCATGTTAGGAGGAGTCGTCACCTTCTTCCTCCTGAATGGTGTAAAACTCCCCTACCCTGTCGCTGCTCTGACAGCCATCGTCGTTGTTGTTTTGATCGGCTTCGCCATGCATCTCTCCGTCATCTATCCTTTGAGAAAAGGTTCTATTCTCATCCTCATCATGGCAACGCTTGGCGTCTCCATCTTTCTTAGCAGTGCAAGCGGTCTTGTCTTTGGAACGCTGCCTAAAGCTCTTCCTCCGTTCACCAGTGAGCAACCTCTCCAGTTCTGGGGAATCTCTGTGCTTCCCCAGAGCGTGTGGGTTTTGTTATCCACTTTCATTTTATTGATCTTTCTCTATCTTCTTTCCCATCGAACCTTGTTGGGAAAAGCCATGGAGGCAAGTTCCATGGATCCTTTGGGGGCCGATCTCCTGGGAATATCAAGAAACCTCATGGTCTTTTTAGCTTTCGGAGTGAGCGCAGGAGTAGGAGCCTTTGCCGGAATTATGATCACCCCCATCTTCTTCACCAGCTATAGTTCCGGGACGCTCTTAGGCCTGAAGGGTTTTATCGCAGCCGTCTTGGGAGGCTGGGGAAAGAACAGCGGCGCTATCCTTGGAGGTTTTGTCCTCGGGATAGTGGAATCTTTAAGCTTGATCTTCATTCCTTCCGGGTATAAGGATGCAGTCGCTTTTGTGATTTTATTGCTCATCCTATATTTTCGGCCCAAAGGGATTTTGGGTTCGCCTTTTATGGATAGCCGCCGATGGTAGAAAAGAAAAAAGAATTTAGAAAGAGGGACTTCTTTTTTCTGGTGCCCTTGTGGTTGCTCTCTTTAATCGCACCAGACCCATATCTCTATTATAAAAAGGAGTTTAAAAAGAAAGACCTCTTTTATCTTGGTGCGATCTGTTTGGCGCCCCTGATCTGGTCTGATCCACACTTCCATCATCTTATGGTTCTGGCAGGAGTTTATGCGATCCTGGCACTGGGATTAGGTCTCTTTATGGGCTATGCCGGCCAGATCTCTTTAGGACACGCTGCCTTCTTTGGAATCGGGGCCTATACCACAGCCATTCTCACCACCCGTTATGCCTTCCCAACTTTTCTGGCCTTTTGGGCCTCGGCTCTTTCAGCGGCTCTGATCGCGTATTTTATTGGCAGACCTATCCTCAAGCTGAAGGGATATTTCTTGGCTTTGGCCACATTAGGGTTTGGAGAAATCTTTTTGGTCATCGTGCGGGAATCCACTCATCTCACCGGCGGAATCATCGGGATCTTTGGCATCCCCTGGTTTTCTGTGATGGGGTTCTCCTTCGACACCTATCTTAAACAGTACTACCTTGCCTGGGGCGTGCTCGTTGGTTTATTCATCTTCTCAAAAAATCTGGTTCGCTCTAAAGTGGGTCGGGCCCTTCTGGCTGTGGCGGCCAGTGAAGATGCTGCATCGAGTGTGGGGATCGATGTGCCCAAGACTAAGTTAGATATTTTTGTCTTGGGTTCAGCCTTTGCCGGATTGGCTGGAAGTCTCTTTGCCTGCGTCATGTCCACGGCCAATCCCGAAGCCTTTAGCCTTGGGTTCACCACTCTTATTGTCATGATGGTCATCCTGGGAGGAATGGGAAACGTCTACGGTCCCATTGCTGGAGCCATCCTCCTCACCTGGCTCATGGATAACCTGAGCCAATATCAGGAATACAGCCTCCCCATTTATAGTGTCATCTTGATCCTGCTGCTCATCTTCTTCCCGGACGGTATTGGAACCCGCTTGAATGTTAGGGTGATCTACCTGATCGGTTATTGGGCGAAAAAGAAGAAGAGAGACGAGGGGAAGCTCTAATGTCACTGCTCTCAATAGAAAAGATTATCAAGGAGTATGACGGGATAAAGGCTCTGGACCGGGTTTCACTAAGAGTGGAAAAGGGAAGCATCAAGGGACTGATCGGACCCAATGGAGCCGGGAAAAGCACGCTCTTCCATTTGATCAGCGGTGTGGAGAAACCTGATTCAGGGAAAATCTACTTTAAAGAAAAGAATATTACCTCCTTGGAACCCCACGAGAGATCAGCCCTTGGAATAGGGAGAACTTTTCAGACGCTTCAGATTTGGGGAAACATGACCGTGGTGGAGAACATCATGGCTGGGATGGATCGGAGGCTGAAAGGTGGTTTCTTCTCCTATGGGCTTTGGCTCCCCTGGATCAGAAGGTCGGAGAAAGAAGCCTTGAAGGAAGCCAAAGAGATTCTCGATTCTCTTGGTCTGTTGGGCAAATGGGAATCCATGGCATCTCAACTCCCTTACGGCAAACAAAAACTTTTGGAGTTAGGCAGGGCCCTTGCCATGAAGCCGGAACTCCTCCTCTTAGATGAACCGGCGTCCGGGCTGACCCTTACAGAAATCGAGCAGCTTTCAGAGCGGATCTCACAGATCCGGCAGGAGGGAGTCACGGTCTTTATCGTGGAGCATCACATGGGCATGGTGATGGAGATAGCGGACGAGGTGGCCGTCCTTCATAATGGTGAGCTCATCGCTGAAGGAACACCGGCTGCGGTGAAAAGGAACCCAGAGGTGATGGAGGCTTACTTAACTCGCCGTAGGCCGAGCTAAACGGGCATCTGGAGTTGAATAAATCCGAAATCCGAATATCGAAATCCCTGCCTTCGTCCCGCAAGGCGGGGCTTCGCGCAGGCAGGTGCTTAGAATTTAACTCCGCGTGATGGAGAACGACTTGATTGCCGATTTGCGCACAATCTCATTCGTAAGAGACTAATAGGCAGGAAAGCCGGATGCTTAAAATTAAAAAGCTAACCGTTCAGTATGGACCTCTCCCCGCATTATATGAAATTTCTTTAGAGGTCAAACAGGGAGAGACCGTCACTCTTTTGGGTCCCAATGGGGCTGGGAAAACGACCCTGTTACTCACCCTCTCCGGAATCTTGAAGACCACTGAAGGAAGAATCATTTTCGAAGAGGAGGATATCACCAACCTGAGCCCTCGTCAGATCGTCTCCAAAGGGATCGGGCATGTCCCTCAGGGTCGCCATATCTTCCCCACCCTTTCCGTCATGGATAATCTCATGATGGGCGCCTACCGTCACAGGAATGAAAAGAAAGAGATAAAAAAGGATTTGGAGCGGATCTATCAGCTCCTCCCTGTACTCAAAGAGAGAACCCACCAAAGAGCGGGAACCCTCAGCGGAGGGGAACAACAGATGCTCTCCATCGGGAGGGCCATGATGGGTCGCCCGAAGCTCCTGTTGCTGGATGAACCTTCCTTAGGATTAGCTCCCCGTCTGATGGATGAAGTCTTTGCCACCTTTAGGGAAATGAACCAGAAGGGACTCACCCTCTTTATTGTAGAGCAAGAGATCCAACTCTCTTTGGCTATTTCCGACCGGGGATATCTCCTGAGAAATGGTCGTGTGATCAAAGAAGGATCTGTGCCCACACTGATGGAGAGCCGGGAGGTTAAGGCTCTTTGTTTGGGTGAGGAGACGGACAAACCATCATCATCCTCTTTCATACCGAAAGAGGACTAAAATAAGGAGGAGTTTAAGATGACAGAACATGTAGCCCCAAAGCCAAATTCAGTAATGGTTTTGTCCGCTGCAGCAGCCACTGGCCATCTTCGCGCGGCGGATGCGCTTGTTTCTGCCTTTGACGCAAAGGGGGTTTCCGCACGTCATATCGAAGTCCTCCGGTACACGAATCCCGTCTTTAGAAATATTTATTCTGATCTCTACGCGGAGCTCATGACTCGTGGGCCGGACCTTCTCGGTTGGCTCTACAAAACCTTTGACCGCCCTTGGCAATTCCAAAAGCGGCGATTGGCTCTGGATCGGCTCAATACAGGCCCTTTAGCCAAACTGATCAGACAGGAGAATCCCGATCTTGCCCTGTGCACCCATTTTCTCCCCGCGGAGATACTCCTCTATTTGCGGAAGAAAAAAATCCTCAACATTCCAATCGGTGTGGTGGTGACCGACTTCGATGCCCACGCCATGTGGCTGCTCCAGAACGTGGACTGGTACTTCGTGGCCTGTGAGGAGACAAGGGTTTATCTTGCCGCCCTGGGCATCCCCCCTGAAACGATCTTCGTCACGGGGATTCCCATCGATCCAATCTTCGGAGTGGAAAAACCCAAAGCGGAGACCCGAATCCACCTTGGCTTCGATCCGGACAAAACAACGCTTCTAATTTCCCCTGGAGGTTTCGGCGTGGGACCGGTTGAATCTCTTGTTCGTACCATCCATGAGATCCGACACCCTATCCAGATCGTTGTCATTTGTGGTCGCAACAAGCGTCTTGAGGACCATCTGAAAAGTTTTTCAGACATGCGGCACCCCATGAAAGTCATAGGTTTTACCAATGAAATGGATAGCTGGATGGCCGCCTCAGACCTGTTGGTGGGTAAAGCCGGAGGACTGACCAGTTCCGAGGCATTGGCCCGGGGACTTGTTCTGGTCATCGTGAATCCCATTCCTGGTCAAGAGGAAAGAAACAGCGACCATTTTCTGGAGGAAGGGGTGGGCATTCGATGCAATAACCTTCCAGCCTTAGCTTATAAAATCGATGCCCTCCTGTCGGATCAAGAACGGTTTTCAAGAATGCAGCAGGCGGTTAAGCGATTGGCGCGCCCTCATGCGGCATTCGAAGTCGTTTCCATTGTACTCAAGGCGAAGGTGTAGACGAATTTTCACTACCCACTTTAAGTCGAATTTGGTATAATTTGTTTAGAGTTCTTCATAGGTCCATATTCCGGGATGGGGATTTGATGTGGTTTTATGATGAACAAGCTGAAGGGATTTCATCATGATGGATAGATTGTTGAGCCTGTTCTCGCTCTCGGTCTTAGTTTCGTTTTTTCTGTTTATTCCTGAAATGGTTAGCGCTGAAGGGAAAGTGACGATTGGAACAGTAGAGGATGTAATCCTCTTGCCCTGGAGGGTGAAACTTCCGGCCCGCATTGACACCGGAGCGGCAAAATCCTCGCTCGATGCGCGGGAACTTAGAGTACACGAGGATAGGGTTGAGTTCAAATTGCCCCGAAAGTATGGTGGTCTGCACTTGCGCCTGCCGATCATCGAGTGGCGACATGTTCGCACTCCTGAAGGGCTCGAACGGAGGCCAATCGTGGAGCTGGAAATCTGTCTCGGTTCCAATCGAATTCGCACCTTGGTGAACCTTGCGGACCGCTCCATGGTAAAATACCCACTGATTTTAGGCCGCAATTTCCTAAAGGAGAACTTTGTTGTGGACGTGAAGCGACGGAGGACTTCAAAACCGAATTGTCCCGATATTCCTTGAACGTGGAAACCTCGGTGGAAAATCTGGGTCGCTTCTACTCATGAAGATGGTGAGCAAACAGAACCAATCCCAAAAAAGTCCTGCATCGCTCTCTGTGGGCCTGATGTTTCTCTTCGTGTTGATTATCCTTCTTCTCCCTTCAGGAAGAGGCAGCGCCGGAGAGAAGATGACCATTGGAGAAGTGGAGGAAGTAGTCCTGATGCCATGGGGTGTGAGGTTGCCGGTGTGCATTGACACGGGCGCTGCCACATCTTCCCTTGATGCAAGGGAACTCAATGTGAAGAACAACATGGCTGAGTTCAGGTTGCCGAAAAAGTATGGTGGCCTCCAGTTACGGTTACCGGTGATTGAGTGGCAGAAGATTCGAAGCGCTGATTTCAGGGAACGGAGACCAGTCGTAGAGATCACCTTCTGCATGGGTCCAAAATTAATACGCACTCAGGTCACCCTGAACAACCGCTCAACCGTCAGCTACCCGTTAATCATCGGGCGGAATGTTCTAAAAGATACATTTGTGGTTGACTGTATGCATTCGAATTGCCTTCCACCTAGCTGTCCGGAGGTTCCCTCACAATGAAGCGCCCTGCAGTCCTTCTGGCGGTGGCGCTCCTGATTCTCTCATTCGCTCTCATCAGCTACCGTATCCTCTGGCTCAAATACCCCATCTTTTCTGCCGCCCCCGCAAAGGTATGGCAGCTCTCCATGGATGCCTCCGTGAAGGGTGGCGAAAGGGAAACGACTGTGATGATCGGACTCCCTTCTAGGCAGAAAGGGCAACTGGTTGTTGACGAACACATCCACCCTGGAACACTCAGTTTCAATCTCCTTCGTGAGGGACCAAACCAGATTGGCGTCTGGTCAGGGCCTATCAGCCCGAGGGGTGAAGTCATTGGATACAGTTCAACCATCCAGGTTCAGCCGAGACGTCTCCTCAAAACCAAACCGCCAAAACTTGGACCTTATCCAGAGAATATCAGGGAGACGGAACAGAAACTGGCAACGCGTTTGGTGGAAAAATGGGATTCCCTCCCGCCGACGGACCGACTTCGAAGAATAGCAGCAGCAGTGAATGGATTCTGGGGAGCTCCAGTCCAGAATGCTCAAGAACTCCAGGCTTGGTCAGCTTTTCAGAATAAATATGGCCGAGTGACAGCCTCTGTTGTCTTATTGCGAGCTGCCGGGCTAACCGCTCAAGTGGTCGAGGGCTTGCCGCTCGCTGAGAGCGTAACAAACACAACCGTGACTTGGATTGAGGTATGGACGGGGCAAGACTGGGAGACCCTCCAGCCGGAGAAAGGAGAAATTTATCAAAAGCCTGCTCCACTGCTTCCATTAACCGCCGAGGGATACCCTGCCGCCCGCACACTTCATGGAGAACTTTCGGAGGTCCGATGGACATTGAACCGTCAGATCATTAATCAATGGCGCATGCAGTTTGAGCGCATTATGAGCTCAAATCGATGGCTCGACCGCTGGTCGCTGTTTCGCCTGCCAGAAGAGTTTCAGACAACTTTCCGCATCCTCATGTTGGTTCCGATTGGCGCCCTGATGATTTGCCTCTTGCGTAATATCGTTGGCTTTCCAACATTCGGGATTTTTCTACCCGTTCTCATGGCCCTCGCTTTTCGAAATACGGGCCTGGCCTATGGGCTTGGGATCTTTTGGGGGGTTGTCCTCATCGGATATGCGGTCCGTCGCTGGATAGACAAGCTTCGTCTCCTCCTTGTTCCACGGCTGTCAGTGATCCTGACGCTTGTCATTATCTGTATTACCGTCTTTGCCCTGCTCGGAAATAAGCTCGACCTACGGGAATTCATGGCGGTTGGATTACTCCCCTTTGTCATTCTCACGATGACGATCGAGCGTTTCTTTGTCATCACAGAGGAGGCAGGCATTCGAGAAGGACTCTGGACTGCAGCGGGGAGTGCTGGAGTGGCAATAATTACCTACAAGATTCTTCAATTAGAACCCCTCCAACTCACCTTCTTCGTCTATCCAGAACTCCTGTTTGCTGTCGCTGCGGTTCAAGTGCTTCTTGGCCGCTATACTGGTTATCGGCTTTTGGAGCTCTTCCGTTTCCGGAGGTTTGGAAAGTCATGATGATCTTGAAAACCATCCACCGGCTCCGAGAGATCGGGGTGCTCGGAATGAATCGGCGGAATGCCGAATACATCATGCGTTCCAATCCCCGATCTTCCTTTCCGCTTGTGGACGACAAACTCAAAACAAAGCAACTGGCAGAAGCGCATCAGATTCCAACCCCACCTTTATACAATGTGATCGAGCATCATGGGGATGTTCCAGGACTCGAAAAAGTGCTGAGTGGTCACCAAGATTTCGTTGTCAAACCCGCTCGGGGCGCCGGTGGCAGCGGTATCGTCCTTGTCAAGGGCCACACCTTAGGAGGTTTCATCAAGCAAAACGGCGAGGTCATCCTGACGAAGGATCTTACTTACCACATCTCCGATATCCTCTCGGGAATTTACTCTCTCGAGGGGCTCGAGGACAGGGCCTTCATTGAGGCACTTGTTCATCCCGATACCCTCTTTGACGCGGTGACCTATTGTGGTGTTCCAGACATTAGAATCATCGTCTATCGCGGCGTGCCGGCGATGAGTATGGTTCGCCTTCCAACCCGCGCTTCCGATGGGAAGGCCAATCTTCATCGCGGCGCGATCGGTGTTGGGATCGACATGGCGGAGGGGACGACGCTGGCAGGCGTCCATCGATCCGGCGTTGTAACTCACCATCCCGACACGAATAAACCTGTGTCGGGGATACTGGTGCCTCACTGGGAGAGGATGCTCCTCATCGCTGCAAAAGCGGTCGATATGACCGGCTTTGATTACCTGGGAGTCGATCTGGTGATCGATCAGGAGCGAGGGCCCCTGCTTCTCGAACTGAACGCACGACCAGGACTCCAAATCCAGATTGCAAACCAGGTGGGTCTCCTCAAGCGCCTCGAGCTCATCGATAAAGCACCTCCTGAAATTTTTGCGACACCGGAGATAAGGGTCGCCTGGGCACTCGAGACATTTTCTACTACCATTCTAAATTGAGTAAAGATGATTTTGTTCGCCGAGAGAATGGATAACCTCGTCTACACCCCGTCTGAAGGGCGTGGCCTCTGAACCCATATCCCCTGAATCCAAAACCGAGATCCTGAAATAAATTCAGGATGACATGACCTGATGCAGGGTATGATTTGAAATGGCGAGAGTAAGGCATTTTTCTCATGAACCTCGGACTGATGAAGATCAGGCTCGTTTCAGCATCTGGTTTTCTTCTGGCTTTAAATTGTTTCGGCCGGATAGATGAGGTGTATCCCATCCACCTGGGCAAACGGCGCTATACGATGCGGTTAGAGATGGGTTGATCTGATTTTCTCATTGGAGCCTTTCTTTTTCAATCACGTTTTTTCAAAGGCGTATGGCCAAACCCTCCCCTTTTCCAAGACATCAGGTCTTCAATTCAATTGAAATCAAATACATTTGAGTATTATAATGCTTTGAATTGAAAATGGATGAGGCCTTAAGATGTACGAAAAGCGGACCTACCGAAATTTGGTAAAAACCGATGACCTTGTTAAATTTGAAGTCATGGTTAAGGAAACCGATCTCCTCGTCCGAGCAGATAGTGATCTTTCCAAAGAGACCAGAGAATCGGCATTAAAATACCGTCACCAACTTGAAACCTACATCGCAATGAACCCTGAATTCCAAAAAAACCTTGTCCCTCTCGCAGATGCCCCCTATGCTCCGGAGATTATCCAGGAAATGATTCGGACCTCTCAATTGGCCCACGTCGGCCCAATGGCTGCTGTGGCGGGAGCCATAGCCGAATGGGTTTCAAAGGACTTGTTAAACCTCTCAAAGGAAGTGATCGTTGAAAATGGTGGGGATATCTATCTCGCCACCTCCAAGGAGCGGACTGTCGGGATCTACGCAGGCGATTCTCCCCTCAGTTTTAAAATAGGGATTGTGATCTCACCCGAAGAGA
>CAZEKS010000063.1:0-9358 GCA_964512795.1 uncultured Syntrophaceae bacterium | reverse complement strand
GAGGGAGATGCTTTCCTTCTCGAAAAAAGAAAAAAAAGACCCTCTCCTGGATTACCTATTAAATTTCAAGGATAGAATGGGCAATGCCAAAAACCTCCTGACCGATGAAGCTCTGACTGCCTTCTTTTTTGTCACATTGCCTGAAAGCCTTCCCATTGCAGTGATCACCCGTTTCATCAATTGGTTCCATGAATTTGGAATTCCAGTGGGTGGCGTCATCGTCAATGGATTGATTCAAAAGGATCAGGTCGGAAAAGATGCTGCGGAGTTCGTCCTCAACCGAGTTCAGATGCAAGATGACCATATGGCGGAGATTTGGAAGATATTTGGAGACAGGGTGAGGGCGATTGTTCCTTTATTTGAGACAGAGGTGAAGGGAGCAAAGATGTTGAATCGAACGATTGAATATCTTTTTACGCCCTCATCTCATTAAATGTTGACCTAAAATTGCCCCCCTTATTTTCCAAAAAATCTTTCATGACGGCTACGTCACCCACGAAAGATGAAAATCTTCCGAATTTTTGGGTTAGGGTTACGGTTACCCTGTACTTAATATGGTGCAGGGCCCGTTTGGTTTGACAGCCAAATGGTTATTGGTGACGATGCTCGTATCGAAGTAAGAAGCTTGCACAAAAAGAAGCTCGAATATCTCTAGTATCGATAGACGAGCCCCGATACGAGCTTCGACAACGACAAACGTTAGTTTCATTAAGAATTTTTTTGCGCGTAAGAGGCAACCAAACAACGAAACGGGCATCTTTACCCTTCGACAATGCTCAGGGCCTTGAGTTTATCGAAAGGCCCTTGGCCTAAGACGGAGCTCTATTTTCTAGGCGATTGTGTCTTTTTGTGTCAAAACGTGACACTTTTCGCTCAAATCAAGAAATATTGTCATATTTGAACAAACCCTTCACTAAATTGATGTTTAGCTAATCTGCTGAAATCGTAAGCGGTTTTTAATATTTTCAGATTTGGTATAAAAATTGCTCAGAGATAAATACAGTTTAACATATTGTTTTTATTTAATTTTTTAAGTGATGGGGAACAGATGTTAGAGATAGTACAACTTTTACTTGCAGTTTTTGCAATCTATAGCGCTCTCAGATTTTCCGAAGAGCTGAAGCTTTTAATCCCTTTGGGTTGTCTAATTGCGATGCTTGTCGTAAGTAGAATTGAAAAAAGAAGTTCTGAGAAGATAACGGCGAGAAAGAGTTTTTTAAATTCGGAAATCGACAAAGCCACAAAGAAGGAATCTACGGCAATCAAAGATCAGGATTTTTCCACCATTGAATCGCTGCTCTGGCCGAAAAGTGAATTGTTATTAATGGATACCGTTCATTCCATCTTCAAGGATCTGGGGTTCAAGATATCTACCGGGGTCAACTACCAATCCGTGGATCGCATTGTGAAAATCCCAGAGACACGCATAGCTTTTGGAGTACAGATTCTGATGAGTGAAGGGGAGGTAGCGGGAAACCATCCCAAGATCAACCGGGCCTTGCAGTTTGAGAAAGAAAAAAGAGAGGATGAGAAATCCTTGATCATTGCGAGCACCCATATCCGCCTCCCACTTTCTGAAAGGAGCCAGGTGAGTCATATCTCCAAAGAGTTGAGTCATTTCTTAAGTCGGCACAATATGAGTTTGATTACCACTCATCACCTTTATGATCTCTGGCAGAAAGCAAAAGGAGGAGAGATAGATATTTTTACTTTCTTTGAGCAAGTCTATTCTCACTCTAATGGGACCTTTCCATTAAAAGGGAATTCAAATTCTCACTCGCCTTTGTTTGATATACCTGTCCGATAAATCCCCACCGTTATCCTTTCCCCCGCCCTCCGTAACGAGTAGCGTCGGCATTTACTCCTGACGGTATCTTGGATCGCCTCCAATAAATGGAGGCGCTACAAAAAAACATAAATAAAAAAACATAAATTCGGTTATAATATGATTAATGAAAGTCAAAGAAATCTTTGCCAAGACCATTCTGACCAAGACAGCCATCTCTGGTTTTGATTACTGTATCAACCCCTATGTAGGATGCGGACATGGTTGTCGATACTGTTATGCAAGTTTCATGAAACGTTTCACCGGTCATTTGGAGCCATGGGGAGAGTTCATTGATGTTAAAGTGAACGCCCCTTACCTGCTGAGGAAACAGTTAAAAAGGGCAAAGCAAGGGGTCGTTGCCCTCAGTACAGTGACCGACCCCTATCAACCCATCGAGAAAAAGTATCAACTGACCCGAAAATGTTTGGAAGCTCTTCTGGATGCTCAACTTTCAGTCAATCTATTGACCCGTTCACCTCTTTGTCTGAGAGACATTGATCTGTTTAAGCAATTTAAGAGCATTGAAGTTGGCCTCTCCATTACCACTCATGATGAAGGGATCAAGAAGATCTTTGAACCCTGTTCCCCTTCTGTTCCGTCTCGAGTGGAAGCCCTGAAAGCCCTTCGTCAAGAAAAGATTCGCACCTATGCTTTCATTGGTCCGATGCTTCCTTTAGATCCGAAACCGCTGGTGGCGATGCTGGATGGGTTGATGGATGAAGTGCTTATCGATCGAATGAATTACCCGAATAAGGTTAAGGCGATTTATCGCAGGGCTAGGTTGGATCAGTATTTGGAAGAGGATTATTTTCATCTGGTTGGAATGGAGTTGAAGGAGCGTTTTGAGAAAAAAGGAGTTTCCGTTTCGATGATATTTTAATCCCCCCTCTCCCCCCTTTACTAAAGGGGGGAGAGGGGGGATTGGGGGGGGGTTGGGAATTGAGGCAGCTTATGACGATTGGCAGATTTGGATTGAGAAAAAGAAATTACGATTTTCCACCCTTCAGGCCGCCCAGTGAGACAAACAGCCTTCTTCTAAGAGTTACCCGGGGATGTCCCTGGAACCGATGTACCTTCTGTTCGATGTATAAAGGGATGAATTTCGAAATCAGGGACCTCGGAGAGATTCTGGGAGATATCGAATTAGCAAGAGATCTTTACGGGGATAAGGTCAGAACTGTTTTTATTGGGGATTCAAATAGTCTTGTCGTGAAGACCGAAATGTTGGTTAAAGTCTTAAACACTTTATTTTCGTCTTTTCCCCATATCGAAAGGGTAACCAGTTATGCACGATCTAAAACGATTGCTAAGAAACCTTCGGAAGATTTGATAAAAATCCGTCAAGCGGGTTTAACAAGACTTCATGTGGGTCTTGAGACCGGCGATCGAGATCTCCTCAAGGAAATTGGAAAAGGGGCGACTCCAGAAGAAATGGTCGTGGCGGGGAGAAAAACCAAAGAAGCTGGGTTTGAATATTCTTTATATGTTCTGTTAGGAATTGGCGGTGAAGAAAAATGGGAACAACACGCCACGGGGACGGCAGAGGTGTTAAATCAAGTCGATCCTCATTTCATCCGCGTCCGGACATTTGTCCCCCAACCCAACTCTCCACTCTATGAGACCATGGTGGAGGGTCGTTTCCAACCGGCTTCACCAGAAACGATATTAAAGGAGACAAAACTGCTTTTGGAAAAGCTTGAGGTGACCTCTCAGTTTCTAAGTGATCATATCTCCAATCTTCTTCCCCTCGATGGAAAACTTCCTGAAGATAAGGAGAAAATGATTCAGAGGATTGACGAGGCCTTAAAGGGACTCGAAGAAGATGACTCGTTGAGGGAAGAGATGGAGATGCGAAGGCACCTGACCAACCTCTAACACGAATAAACCGAATGACAGCGAATAAGCCGAATATTCGTTAAATTTGCTGTCATTCGAACTATTCGTTATTTACCGCAGGTGGAGCAGGTGGTGGCGGCACAACCACTACAGGAGGAGCTGGCGGTGCTCTTAAACTTTCCGCCGCTGGAAAAGGCAAAGGCAGACATCATCCTGTGAACTTTCTTGCTCTTACATTTGGGGCAGGCAATCTTTTCGGAGGTATTCAATACCAATTTTTCAAATTCGTTTTGGCATTGATCACAGCAATATTCATAAATAGGCATTTCACGAACTCCCTTAGGATGTATCGTAACATTTTCTAATTCGTTCAGCAAGAGAACCTGTTTTTCGGGCGCCCCTAAGGTCCTTTTCTTCTTTCAACTCGGAAAAGATCTTTTTGCAAACCTCTTCGATTTTTCTCAAATATTCCTTTTTCAATTTTCCATTTAATTTGAGGGGAATCAACTTGGAGAAATAGGACAAGGACTTTGAATAGGTATTTTTGTAATATTCATTCATCCCGAGGCTGAAGTTCAGGAGGAACTGGAGGTCATGGTTAGGGGGGTCCAATTTTAAAGCTTTTAAAAAATAGTTTGAGGAGAGGTCGTAATGTTCACTCTGGAGATAGCTTTGGCCAGCGAACTGGTAGGCGTCTAAAAATCCTTTTTCGAACATCAAATCGAAAATCTCTTTCGCCTTTTTGGAACCATAGACCTCATGGAGGAGAGTTAGATTTTCCAAGAGGAAACGGACCAAAAATGTATTTTTAGGGCTCTCTTTAAAAAGATCGATGAGTTGTGCCATCGCATCCTTAAAAAGAGATCGAGTCTCCTCCATCCCTTCGGCTACTCCCTGTTTGGCCTTCAAAATAATTCGTTCGAATAGCTGGATGTAGTTCTTTTCATAATCGGTCTTCCCGGACTTCGATTTGTATTGAAGATACTTGGGCCGATAGACTTCCATCTGGTATATGTTCTCTCTTAACTTCATGGCTTCATGGAAAATAGATCCAATCACCAAGTCGAGAAGCCACTCATTTTTATGGATCGGCTTTTTCCCTTGATATCGAAAGAGGGAGTGGCACTCTTCCTTTAAGTTGTAAAGGAGACTCTGACCTTTATCATCCACCCAAACGCCAATATCTGAGAAACGAAGGCAACCCTCTTTGTATTTCTTAAAGATTTCCTCGAAAGCAACTTCGGAGAGAAGAAGCCCCCTTACGATTTCTAATATGTTTCTGTCGCGTTTACCCCGGGATTTCTTTTCCATTTCATCTACCCTGATTGGATTCAATATACCAGGTCGTACACTTTTTGTGAAGTCCTCAAATTTTCTGAAAAATATTGACACCTTTACTTTTTCCCCCTCTCCCTTGATGCCTGCCTGCGCGAAGCCGCCTCAGCGAAGGCAGGGGAGAGGTGAGGGGTGAGTGTGAATCCCCTCCTACAAGGGGAGGTGAATGAAAGGGGGATGAATATAAATATTGACGCCACAATTGAAAAAAAGTTATAAAATATTCTTGAGTTTTGAAAGGAGGAAATTCTTATGGCAGTGAGGGTTGGAATTAATGGATTTGGAAGAATTGGTCGAAATGTCCTGCGAGCAGGCCTCAATAAGAAGGAGTTGGAATTCGTGGCAGTGAATGACCTCACCGATGCACAGACATTAGCCCATCTCTTGAAATACGATTCCGTCCATGGAAAATTCGGTGCGCGGGTCGAAGTGAAGAAGGATGCCATTTTGATCGACGGGAAAGAGGTTAAGGTATTTGCGGTCAAAGACCCAAGTCAGCTTCCCTGGAAGGATTTGGGAGTGGATGCGGTGCTCGAAAGCACAGGAAGGTTTACGGATCGAGCAGGCGGTTCAAAACACATTGAAGCGGGTGCAAAAAAGGTGGTGGTTTCCGCACCGGCAAAAGACCCGGATATTTCTTTGGTCCTGGGAGTCAATGAGAAGGTTTACGATCCCACAAAACATCATATCCTCTCTATGGGATCTTGCACGACGAACTGTCTGGCTCCCATCGCAAAGATATTGGTGGATGAATTCGGAGTGGAATATGGTCTGATGACGACCATCCATGCCTATACCAATGATCAGGTGATTCTCGATTTTCCACACCGGGACCTCCGTCGTGCCAGGGCAGCTGCGATGTCAATGATTCCAACGACCACAGGCGCTGCAACGGCCCTCGCCTTGGTCATCCCTGAATTAAAAGGGAAGATGGATGGGATGGCCATCCGGGTGCCTACACCGAATGTCTCAGTGGTTGATCTGGTGGCCGAGTTGAAAAAAGAGACAACCGCAGAAGAGATGAATAAGGTTTTAAAGTCCTATGCAGAAGGGAAATTAAAAGGAATCTTGAGTTTTTGCGAGGAACCCCTCGTCTCCATCGATTTCAATGGTAATCCCCATTCCTCTATTGTGGATGCTCCATCAACGAAGGTGATCGGTGGAAAATTAGTGAAGATCATCTCCTGGTATGACAACGAATGGGGTTTTTCCAATCGGATGGTGGAGTTGTTGTTATATCTTTTTGGGAAGAAATAAGGGATTGCTAAGGAAGTGTGCCCTTGTTCTTTTGTGGTTCAATTAATGTCAAATTTCAAAGCTGGCGCGAAGCGATGAACCGAAGGTGAATCAAGTTCAAAGGAAATCCAAAATCCCAATGTCCGAAAAATTTTGATTAGGATGGGGGATTTGACATTTGGTCATTTGTTATTGATTTGGCATTTGAGCTTTGACATTTGAACTTAAATGTTACCTGATAGCAATTTGGATGAGTTGAACTACATAAGAATGACACGAGTAGGAACAGGTCATGGCCATCCGAACCGTAGATCAAGTAGAACTTAAAGGGAAACGGGTATTTATTCGGGTCGATTTTAATGTCCCCCAGGGCGAGAAGAATAACATTACCGATGATACCCGAATCCTCCTTTCCCTTCCAACCATTCGGTTTGTCAGCGATGCAGGTGGAAAGGTTATCCTTGCCTCTCATCTGGGAAGACCCAAAGGAAAGAAGGATCCTAAATTTAGTCTGGCCCCGGTTGCTGAAAGGTTGTCTCAACTATTTGGGAAAAAAGTAGCTTTAGCCATGGATTGCATTGGGGAAAAGGTTCAGAAACAGATTGGAGAAATGAAAGAAGGAGATGTTCTTCTCCTGGAAAATCTCAGGTTTCATCCCGAAGAGGAGAAGAATGACGAAGTTTTTTCAAAAGCCCTGGCCTGCCTTTGTGACGTTTATGTTAATGACGCCTTTGGAACAGCTCATCGGGCCCATGCCTCCACTGAAGGAATGACACGTTCTGTGAAGACCGTGGCGGCAGGATTTTTAATGATGAAAGAGGTTGAGAGTCTGGAGAAGGCTCTGGTTAACCCGCAAAAGCCTTATGTGGCGATTCTCGGCGGCGCAAAGGTTTCTGATAAAATAGGTGTGATTCAAAATCTTCTGGATAAAGTGACCACTCTCCTGATCGGAGGGGGGATGGCCTATACTTTCCTTAAAGCTGAGGGATTTCAGGTAGGAAAATCACTTGTTGAAGAAGACCAGATTGATTTCTCGCTCAAACTCCTTGAAAAGGCAAAAGAGAAGATTAAGTTTCTTCTCCCTTCTGATCATATCGCTGCTGAACGAATGGATATTCAAGCGAAGAGAGAGGTTGTAAAGAGCGATAAGATTCCTTCAGGATGGGTCTGCCTGGATATTGGGCCGGAGACAGTGAAGACCTTTTCAGAAGAGATCAAATCTGCCAAAACCATTGTATGGAATGGGCCGATGGGTGTCTTTGAGTTGGAGCCATTCAGCCAGGGGACGTTTGCCGTGGCGAGGGCGATCGCAAACTCCTCAGCCTTCAGTATTGTGGGGGGAGGAGATTCTGTCGCCGCAGTGAACCAGGCAGGGGTGGCGGATAGAATCAGGCATATCTCTACGGGAGGCGGAGCCTCCCTCGAATTTCTCGAAGGGAAGAGATTGCCAGGTATTGAAGCCCTAAGAAAGCCGTGAAAAGCCTTTCTTGATTGCACAGATTTCGAAAGATGATTTCACAGATTCTGTTTCTCAGTCTGTGTAATCCGTCCTTAATCGGTGTAATCAGAGATTTCTTGGCTTTTTCAGAAATCTCCTTGAGGAGAGAATAATGGGGAGATTACCCTTCATCGCAGGAAATTGGAAGATGAATAAAACGGTTGGGGAAGCCCGTGATCTCGTCAGGGAATTGAAAACCGGCATTTCAGGGGTTATAGGAGTAGAAGTGGCTGTAGCCCCTCCTTTTACGGCGCTCTATGCCGTCCGTAAGGAGCTTGAAGGTTCTCCCATTCTTCTTGCTGCTCAAAATCTTTACTGGGAGGAAAAGGGCGCCTTCACCGGCGAAGTCTCTCCGCTCATGCTCAAGGAGGTGGGCTGTCACTATGTCATCATCGGTCACTCTGAAAGACGGCAGTTTTTTGGGGAGACAGACGAGACGGTGAATCGAAGAATCAAGGCAGCAATGTCTCAGGGCTTGAAGGTGATCTTCTGTATGGGTGAGACATTAAAGGAAAGGGAAGAGGGGAAGACCTTTTCGGTGATCGAGAGACAGATGGAAGGCGGATCGAGAGGATTAGGCGATAAGGAAATGGGAAATATTGTGATCGCCTACGAACCTGTATGGGCCATTGGAACAGGGAAGACGGCCACTCCGGAACAGGCAGAAGAGGTGCACCGGTTCATCAGGGAAAAATTGGGGAAGCTTTATTCACGAAAAGCCTCGGAGGAAATACGGATTCAATACGGCGGGAGCGTGACCCCAGAAAATATCAAGGGATTGATGGACCAGCCGAATATCGATGGTGCATTGGTGGGAGGGGCGAGCCTGAAAGCGGAGTCCTTCTCAAAGATTGTCAGATTTAAGGAAATGTGATATAGATTTAAAAACTAAGAGAGGATTAGACTCATGACCATTATCGTTGTTTTGCATGTTTTAGTATGTATTGCTCTTATTTTGATCGTTCTGCTTCAAGCAGGAAAAGGGGCAGAGATGGGGGCTGCCTTCGGAGGAGCGAGTCAGACCATTTTTGGGAGTGCCGGAGCGATGGGATTTCTTTCTAAACTGACCACTGTTGCTGCCGTCATTTTTATGATTACCTCGCTTCTTCTCACTTTCTCCTCAACGAAAAGGGCCTCCACGGTCATGCAGGAAAGGCCAGCTCCTTCGGCCCCCGCAGCGCCCTCAGAGATGCCGGTTGGTCCTCAGGTGCCCGCACCGGAGCCCAAGAAATAGATGAAATGGTTATTGGGTAAGGGTCACGAAGCTGGTTTGGCTAAGGATCAAAGAGTTAAGTCTAAAAGATGTAGCCGGTTATCGTTGTCGAAGCAAGTATCGATGTTTGATAATCGAATCTGGATTCTCGATCTTTTAATTTCAAGTTTCTAATTTAAAGTTTCGTGTTTCGATACGAGTATCATCACCATTAAACAAGTATTTTAAAGTAAATTTAAAGAATGCCGAAGTGGTGGAATTGGTAGACACGCCATCTTGAGGGGGTGGTGGGTAATCCCCGTGGGGGTTCAAATCCCCCCTTCGGCACCAGATTAACAGTAAACGGGTCATCCAACCCTTATAAGGCCTCCCGTTGTCAATAGGGAAAAGAAATCCAAGACGAAAAAGTAAT
>CAZEKS010000062.1:0-9602 GCA_964512795.1 uncultured Syntrophaceae bacterium | reverse complement strand
CGAGGGTCCTCGATTATATTCAGATCCCTTACACTTCGGTCAATAAGGGCTTCAACTTGGATTGAGAGGTAAACATGGGATGAATGCAAATTCAAGAATGATAGAGTTCTTTATTCTTTACAGCTTATGACGAAGAAAAAAATTAATGCATAAGAAATATCCATAGCGTTTATCACTGTAGTTATTCAAGGAAATCAATGTCTTTATGGAGCTACTTAAGGGATTCGTGGGCGAGAAATTCTACCTCTACCTTCTTTTAGGTTTTGCCGGGTTAGTACTATCCATCCATTTGGGTCTTCCTCCACTGTGGGGTTCAGAAGGACGCTGGGCCGTCATCGCTCGATCCATGCTACGATCTGGTGATCTTCTTTCCCCGGTGCTGGGCATTCATTCCTACTGGGACAAACCTCTATTATCCTACTGGCAGATCTTGCCATTATCGTATATCAACGGAGACGTTAGCGAGTTTACTGCCAGATTTCCATCCGTTGTCTGGTCTGTGGTCATGCTTTTTCTTACCTATCATTTGGCCAAAAGATGGTTTGGCGAACGAACAGCTTTCCTGTCTGTTGGGATTCTCGCCACCTCCTTTGATTTTGTATTTTATGGGCGCGATGCTCAAGTGGAAATGACCAATGCCGCAATGATTTTGCTTTGTTTATGGTATTTTCTTAAGCACAAATCTGACAATACGCATACATGGGTCTATGTATTAAGTATCATGATGGCTCTTGGCTCCAATATGAAAGGGCTTATCCTCTATGCCGTGCCCATTTTTTGTATCATAGTCCTGTCTATTATAAAAAGGGAGTGGTCATGGATACCACCTTTAAGAATCTTGATTACGGCCGGTTTGCTCTCCCTCGCTGTTTTCCTTGCTTTGCCGGCAGCAGCCAGTATTCATTCCGCCACATTGGAACCTCTACATATGGTTTGGCGCGAGAATGTTCTGAGGTTCTTCGGGCGATACGACCATAAAGATCCCTTCTATACATACTTTGTCAAGATATTTTACTTAGCTGCACCATGGTCACTCATATTGCCAGTTGCCATTATTCACTGTTTTCAGGGGGTTCGCCGTCGTGTATCTCAAATCCCGGAGGCTCTGATTCTGTTCGGCGCCATCTTCCTCTTCTTTACCCTCTCGGGGTCAAGGCGTTCTTATTATTTGCTTCCTATCCTGCCTTTTGTCGCCATTTTGGTGGCGAATGTGCTCAGAGAATTTGCGGTTGGAACGCTGGGACGGGGTATTCAAAGAGCCATGAGGGTAGTCGGTATTCTACTGGGGCTTGCCATCCTCTCTCTTTTGGGAGTCTCCATCTTACTCCCTCAAATTTTTCCTGCGGGTACAAACACCCATTGGTTTGCCTCTGTGTTGATAGCATTGCTGGGTGCCACCACGATTGCAAGCACAATGAAGAAGTACGTCTGGGGGATGGTCGGATCTGTGTTTGCAGTCTGGCTGATTTACGTGATAGTTGTGGTACCTTTGATCGCAGAGGGACCAAATGTGAAGACACAGGTTGCTGAAGTGAGCGCTTTGGGTAGGCCATGTAGTTTTTTAAATATAGATGATGCGAAGATAATCTTTTATTTGGATAAACCATATCAGGTATTTTACGATAAAGCCCGTGCTCTAAATTGGGCTATTCAAGCAGACGGGGTATTGATAACATCCGTTGCCGTTTCGGATCCGTCTTGGGAATGTGCAGTGCAGGGCCATCATTGGCAGGCTGTGATCCCTCGCATGAATTCTCTTTTGAATGACTCACACACCTTCAGATGATAGAGGAGTTCCTTTCCCAGGAGGGCGTATCCAATCGTCCCCTTTTCCATGAAGCGAGATGATTCCGAAATCCGTTCCCCACGCCTTAAGTCTTCTTTAGTGCCTTTTAGAAAAGAAGAGAGATTTAATAGTGGAAAGATGGTTTTTCAGAGTATCCATTAGGTATCATTCTTGAAATTAAGAAATCTTAATCTTCGTTTAATCTTGAATTAATCTCAACCTTATAAAATTATAACATGGCTAAGTATATTCCTCTGATCCTGGCCGGCGTATTACTAAACGCTATCGCCCAGATACTTCTAAAGAAGGGTATGCTCAGTATCGGATATTTCGAATTTCATTTTCAAAACTTCTTTCCCATCATCAAAAAAGTAACGATTAATTCATATATTTTGTCAGGTCTGGCTTCCTATGTGATCAGTGTCGCGATCTGGTTGCTGGTGCTCGCCCGCGTAGAGGTCAGCTATGCCTATCCCTTTTTAAGCGTTGGCTACGTAGTGGTTACATTGATGGGTTACTTCATCTTTCAAGAAAACCTATCTTGGATGCGGGTCGTTGGAATTGCAGTCATCATTGTCGGCGTGCTTCTGCTGTCTCGAAGCTAAGGGGGTGTTATTTATGGAGCCTTCCATGATCTCGGTCGTGATTCCTGTCTTCAATGAAGAAAAGAACCTGTCTGAACTCATCCGGCGCTGTCTTGAGGCCTGCCACAGCCTGGGCCCTCCTTTTGAGCTCATCCTTGTCGACGACGGGAGTCGTGACGGTTCGGTGCAATTGATCAGTGAAGCGGCAGAGCATTATGGGGACGAAGTTGTCGGCGTTTTCCTTAACCGAAACTACGGCCAACATGGCGCCATCCTGGCGGGCTTTTCCTGTTCCAGAGGTGATATTGTGATCACCCTCGATGCAGACTTGCAAAATCCCCCAGAGGCGATCCCCCTTCTGGTAGGGAAAGCTCGGGAAGGCTACGATCTCGTGGGCACGGTGCGAGTCAACCGGAAAGATACAGGTTTCAGGAAGCTGGGCTCCTGGATCATCAACAAGCTCGTTCAAAGGACAACAGGGGTTATGATGCATGACTATGGCTGCATGCTCCGTGCCTATCATAAGGATATCGTGAAAGCCATGCTGAGCAGCAGGGGGCACAGCACCTTTGTTCCGATTCTGGCGAATAGCTTTGCCCGTAGGACAACAGAAATCGAGGTTTTCCATCAGGAGCGCACAAATGGGGAATCAAAATACACGTTGTGGAAGTTAATTAACCTCCAGTTTGATCTGTTGACGAGCATGACGACGTTTCCTTTGCGCTTGCTCAACGTCATCGGAGTGATCTTGTCCGGTTTTGGTTTTGGTCTGGGGATTTTTATTTTGATCATGCGGTTGATGCATGGACCCGAATGGGCCGCAGGCGGAGTCTTTACCCTTTTTGCCTTGCTCTTCATTTTTGTTGGTGCCCAGTTCTTAGGAATGGGGCTGCTTGGTGAGTACGTTGGGCGGATTTATTATGATGTGAGAGAGCGTCCTCGCTATGTCATCTCGCAGATGACAGGCAAGAGCCGCTTAACTCATAAGGCTATCCAAGAGGATTATGTAGTGGGTGTAAATTGATGAGAGCTGTAGTACTGGCCTATGGTAACATTGGGTGCGTGGGCATCAAAGCTCTTCTGAAACATAGCTTTGAGATTGTCGCAGTGTTTACGCATCGAGATAACCCGCAAGAAACGATCTGGTTCGATTCAGTGGCCGAGCTTGCTTCCGAACACCGTATATCGGTTTTCGCGCCGATGGACATCAATCATCCCCTCTGGGTGGAGAAGATTAAGGAGTGGAGTCCTGACATCCTTTTCTCGTTCTATTACCGCAACCTCATACAGCGGCAAATCCTTGACATCCCAAAAGCCGGATGTCTCAACCTGCATGGCTCACTTCTTCCCAAATACCGCGGCCGGGTTCCGATCAATTGGGTATTGGTGAACGGAGAAAAGGAAACAGGAGTGACTTTCCATTACATGACTCCTCGCCCGGATGATGGGGATATTGTGGCTCAGGAAAAGGTGGCGATCAGCAATGACGATACCGCCCTCACATTGCACCGGAAGGTAGCCCAGGCAGCGGAAAAGCTACTCGATGAGATTCTCCCGCATATCCAAAATGGAACTGCGTCGCGAATTCCTCAGGATCATGGGAAGGCCACTTACTTTGGGGGCCGCCGGCCCTCGGACGGTGAAATCGAATGGATCAAAACGGCCCGGGAAGTAAGAGACCTTATTCGGGCAGTCACAAAGCCATTTCCGGGTGCCTTTAGCTTCATTGGTGAAAGAAAATGTTTTTTTTGGGAGGCCCGAGAGGTCGGTCTCGAAGCGGGGAAGTATTTGCCAGGGACGGTGATCTCGGCCAAGCCCCTGACGATTGCGACGGGGCAGAATGCCATTGTGGTCAGCTACGGTCAAGCCGAGGGCAGTATTTACATGACAGGGGAGCAGCTTGCGACGGAGTTGTCGCTCGTCCCAGGCATGAGATTTGGAGCTTCGACACGGGAGCGTGTAGAGGGGAAAAGAAGGAAGAAGATTTTGATCCTCGGCGTCAATGGTTTTATTGGCAGTGCGTTGAGCGAGAGACTGTTGGAGAGTGGGAAATATGAGGTTCATGGCATGGACCTCCAGTCAAGCTACTGCAAGCATCTTTTGGGTAAACCGGACTTCTATTTTTCAGAAGGGGATATCTCCATCCATCGCGAATGGATCGAGTACCATATTCGAAAATGCGATATCGTCATCCCCCTCGTCGCCATTGCCACTCCCATTGAATATGTCCGAAATCCTCTCAAAGTGTTTGAGCTGGATTTTGAGGAAAACCTGAGGCTGGTCCGCTACTGTGTTAAATGCGGGAATCGTGTGATCTTTCCCTCTACCTCAGAAGTATACGGGATGTGTGATGAGAAGGAATTTGACGAAGATCACTCCAAACTCGTGCTCGGACCCATTCGGATGCAGCGGTGGATCTACTCCTGCAGCAAACAGCTTCTCGACAGGGTGATCTGGGCCTATGGACAGAACGGAGAACTGAAATTCACGCTGTTTCGACCATTCAATTGGATAGGGCCCCGGTTGGACAGTCTCACCTCAGCCAGAGTTGGCAGCTCGCGAGCCATCACCCAGCTCATCCTGAATCTCGTTGAAGGAAGCCCTATTCTGCTGATCGATGGCGGGAGGCAGAAACGGTGTTTTACGGATATCCGAGACGGGATTGAGGGCCTGTTCCGCATCATTGAAAACGAAGGAGAGAAGTGCAATGGCCAGATCATCAACCTTGGCAATCCCAGCAATGAGGCGAGTATCCGTGAGCTTGGGGAGATGTTGGTGAGGATGTTTGACACGCATCCGCTGCGCGACAGATTCCCTCCCTTTGCCGGGTTCCGGGATACTGAAAGTAGTGCTTACTACGGCACGGGCTACCAGGATCTTCAACATCGCCGCCCCAGTATCCGGAATGCGAAGCGGCTGCTCCGCTGGGAGCCGAAAGTAGATCTGGAGACGGCCGTGTCCAACACACTTGATTTCTTTCTCCGCCAGGCGGTTGAAACACGGGAATTCGAGACGAGAGAGTAAGGCTGAGAATTGGGGGAGGACTTGTTTCGTGTTGGCTTGCGCATTGACGCGGACACAATTCGTGGAACTCAAGAAGGCGTCCCGAATCTCCTGAAGGTGTTGGCCGAGCACCGGGTGAAGGGAGCTTTCTTTTTCTCGGTAGGTCCGGATAATATGGGACGGAATATCTGGCGCCTGTTCCGGCCTGAATTCCTTCGCAAAATGTGGCGTACGAAAGCCACGAAACTCTATGGCTGGGATATTCTGTTAAAAGGAACCTTCTGGCGTGGCCCGCTGATCGGTAAGAAACTCGGCCACTTATTCAAGGCCGCCGCTTCCGAAGGCCATGAACTGGGTCTACATGCCTGGGACCATTACCGCTGGCAGACACATATCGAGAGCATGGCGGGTGAAGCAATTTATCGTGAACTTCTTCAGGGATTTGAAGTGATTTGTGATTCTGCAGGAGTCTCCCCAGTCTGTTCGGCTGCTCCTGGATGGCGCAGCACGGACTCAGCCCTCCTTGAAAAAGTTAAATTTCCTTTTCGCTACAATAGCGACTGCCGGGGAACTTCGATTTTCTATCCGGTGGTAAAGGGTAGGACCTTGTCTCAGCCTCAGATCCCAACCACATTTCCCACTTATGATGAAGTGGTCGGTCGAGACGGGGTGACCCACGAGAATTACAACGAATACCTCACCTCGCTCATGAAGCCAGAGTCACTCAATGTTTTAACAATCCATGCAGAAGCGGAGGGGATGGCCTACCTTGGATTCTTTCGAGAGTTTTTACAACAACTCCAGACACGGGGAGGACAAGTGGTGTGCCTCGGAGACCTCCTTCCACCTGCAGATCAAATTCCCCGAGCAGTCATAGGGAGGCAAAGAGTGGAGGGACGAGAGGGTTGGCTTTCAGTTCAACAAGGCAATGGCGAAGTGAGAGGAGATTAGGCATGGGAGGTTCTAAGTCCATCATAGAAAAATCCGAAGGAGTTGAACCATGAGAAACTCTTTTCTTCCGTTCACGCGTCCAAGCATCACAGAAGCTGAAGTCCTGGAAGTGAGTGAGGCACTGCGCTCAGGCTGGATCACCTCTGGCCCGCGCGTGGCGGCTTTCGAAAAAGAGTTTTCAGCTTATGTAGGTGCTCCCTTGGGAATCGCTGTCACATCCGCCACAGCGGGCTTCCACATCCTCCTTCAGGCCCTGGGCATCGGCCCGAGCCACGATGTGATCACCCCATCACTCACATGGCCCTCGCCCATAAACATGGTGGTGAACGTGGGAGCGCGGCCTGTGTTTGCCGACATTGATCGCCGCACGTTCCAGCTCGATCCAGCCAGCGTTGAACAGGTTCTCACGCCACAGACGAAGGCTATTATCCCAGTTCACTTTGCCGGCCAGCCGTGTGATCTGGACGCCCTTCGGGCTCTCTGCGAAAGGCACGGACTTATCTTAATCGAGGATGCAGCCCATGCGATCGGCACAGAATACCGCGGACAGCGGATCGGGTCACAAAGAAACCCGGCTGTGTTTAGCTTCCACGCTATCAAAAATCTCACAACAGGAGAGGGGGGACTCATTACAGTTTCAGATGATAAATTACGGGACCGCCTCGTCTCACTTCGCTTTCACGGCGTCGATCAGGATGCCTGGAAGCGTTATGCCCGCGAAGCCTCCAGGAACTACGATCTCTTCGAGCCGGGCTGGAAATATAATCTAACAGACCTTCAAGCCGCTGTGGGAATCGCCCAGTTGAGGCGCATCGAAGAGATGAACGCGCGGAGGACAAAACTTGCCGAGCTCTACGATCAGCTTCTCGATAGCATCCCTGAGATCATCCGGCCGGCCAAGGTCCCTTATCCTTCTCGCCACTCGTGGCACCTCTATACGATTCTGATAGACCCGGAAAAGACAGGCCTCACTCGGGACGAATTTCGGGAAGAGATGAGAAAAAGGAACATCGGCACGGGTCTGCACTTCCTGGCTGTCCATGAGTTATCGTTCTACCGGGAGCGTTATCATCCAGTATCGGAGCTCCTCAAGAATTCAGAATATGTGGCCGCGCGCATCGTCTCGTTGCCTCTTTTCCCGGATATGCAAGAAGAAGATGTGGTGAAGGTGGTTGAAGAGATCCGCGATACCCTTTCCAGCCGGATGCGTTGAATTGAGAGAGAAAACAATCATTCTATTTTCTGCGATTCTATTCCTTACCTTGCTTCCTGGAATACGACATGGACTGTGGAGACCGGACGAGCCTCAGGTGGCGGGAGTCTGCGCCGAGATGGCATATACTAAGGACTTTGTTGTTCCCCGACTTAACGGCAAACCCTTTCTTGAGAAACCACCACTCTACTATGCACTGGGTGCTACCCTCGGCACTGTTTTCGGCAAGGATAATGACCTCTCCTATCGCCTTGTCTCAATCATCTTTGCAGGTCTCACTCTCTTCATCATCTCCCGTATGGTCTCTATGAGAGATGGCACCATGAATGGACTCCTGGCATCAGGCGTCCTCGCGAGTTCATGGGGTTTCTTTCGACTCGCCTTCATAAAGCCCTGAGAATGATCGCACAACGGCTCACGGATTGGTTCCCCCCTCGTTACCGCGTATCCGCTGCCTCTTGTCATTAGGCTTGCCTTGATTTCCAATCGATAGCCATCTTCCTCTCAAGAAGCCAACGAGATCGTTGTGCCAAGACAGATGGCATTACCAATGTGCAAACAACTGTGTTAAAATGAGAGTTAATTTTTTGCGGACAAACAGTGGGGGACCTTTTCGTTCCAATGAAGATATCCATTATCGGTGCGGGTAGAACGAGAAATGGTATCGGCGAGTATATCGGAAAGTACTTCCATCAGCAGGGAGCAAGAGTGACCTCTGTGCTGGGGACGACTGAAAAAACAAGCCTCCAGGCCTCTTCTGCTCTTCGGAAATATGGAATAGAAGCCCATTCCTATACCACCTTCAACGAAATGGTGAGAGGCGAAAAGCCTGATGCGGTGGTGATTGCTTCCCCTTCTTCAACCCATTATGAATATCTGTTAAAATGTCTGGATTCGGGACTCCATATTTTCTGCGAAAAGCCATTCCTCTGGGGCGATCACACGGATACTCGAAAGAGGATTGAAGATATCTTTGAGAAGGCCCTAGAAAAAAAATTGGTCATTGCCATGAATTCTCAATGGCCTTTTTCCATAGACTATTATGAGGAAATCTGCGGAAAGATCGAGATTCAGGAAACCAGCCATTTTTTTATGCGGATGTCGCCTTTCTCCCCAGGAAAAGTGATGATTCCGGAATCCGTTCCTCATCCTTTAAGCATCCTTTATTGCCAATTGGGGTCCGGAGAGATGCAAAATTTGAATTTTGAATCGAAGGGGGAAGGCGAGATGCGCATCGGATTCACCTATCTGTTTGGAACCCGTGCGTGTGATGTGTTAATAAAGTTAGGACACCAAAAGACTCAACCCCGTGAGTTTTCTTTTGGATTTAATGATAAGATCGTTTTTCGAAGTCTGGATCTGGGAAATTATGAAATCTATTTTCATTATGGGAATAAAAAATTGAGGATTGTTGACCCTCTTGGACTCTCTGTTAAAAATTTTATGGAGGCCATTGAAAAGAAAACCGAGCCCTTGATCGGGGCTTCTCATATTCTCCATAATATGTCACTGCTGAAAGAGATTGATGACGGCTTTGGTGAGTTTGAAAAGAGAGCCCCATGGAAAAGCTAAAAGAAAGAGAGCATGATTTTAACTCCAAATTGAGACAGGATGCCACCCTTCAAAGGCTGAAAGACTATATTCAATGGCAGAGAAGGTGCGGGGTCGATGCTTCGGATCAAGGATTACCGATTTTCAGTCCGATCTCCATCAATTTAGATCTGACCTCTGCCTGCAATTTCTCATGCCCTTTTTGTGTGGATTCGAAGCTGATCAATGCCGGAAAAAACCTGGCCCTGGAGGAAGTAAAAAAGACGATCAACACCCTCCATTCCCATGGTCTTCTCTCTGTCATCTTGATCGGAGGGGGAGAACCCACTCTTCACAAAGATTTTGGAGAGATCGTCCGTTATATCAAAAGCAAAAGATTACAGATTGGAATCGTGACCAACGGTTCAAGATTAGAAAAAATTGAAGCCGTCGTCGAAGAGCTAAAAGAAAAAGATTGGATCAGGATTTCTATTGATGCGGCCGGGGAAGGAGTCTTTAAAGAGTTACACCTGCC
>CAZEKS010000061.1:0-9636 GCA_964512795.1 uncultured Syntrophaceae bacterium | reverse complement strand
CCCAATCCCTTTTGCAGAAGACTTCTCTTAGCAGCGAAGGGAAGCCGAGGGTTCTGCAGCAAAGCCATGAGTTCTTCATTGCCACTCAACTCGGCCATTTTCTTTAAGCCCTCTTGCCAGCTCTCCAATTCGTTTTTTTCCAAGGCTAGCTCGAAAGCAGCCTGGGCATAGCGTTTTCCGGAACTGATTCTAGGCATTCCTCACGTCAATTCTTCGAGTCCTCAACTCAAAGGCTAGGGCTTACTTTTGGCCCGAGACTTCGGTGAGCTCAGTCGAGCCGCTCAGACTAAGGGTTCAGAACTAACCCTGAGCGGCGCTTTTCTTCTCGTCTTGAGAGGCGGGGCTTAACGCCGTCGAACGGGTCAACTTTTTTTGAGAACGGTACTCTGCTGAAGTGTCTCTTCAATCAGTTTGCGGTGCTTCTCTTTATCCAAGGTCTCTTTAAGCACTTTTTCAGCCGCTGAGATGGCGAAATCCACAAACTCCTTCCGCAGACCGTCGACGATTTTGTCCCGTTCTGATTCTAACTCCGTTCGGGTTCGGTCATTGATCACCTGGGCCTGCTTCGTCGCCTCCGCTCGAGATTCTTCCTTCAGCCTTTCCCCAGTTTGAAGGGCTTGGGCGATGATGGCCTGGGCCTCTTGACGCCCATTCTCAATCTGTTTCTGAACCTCACCCTTGGCTTGTTCATACTCTTTTTTGGTCGCCTCCGCCAATTCCATCCCTTCCTTTGTCCTCTTTGCCCTCTCATCGAGCATCTTCAAAACAGGTTTATAGAGAAAAAGGCGCAGGAGAATAAACAGCACGATGAAATTGATGATGAAAACAACCAACAAGGGTAAATTAACACCTAGACTGGCGAAGCCTCCCATTTTTCCCCTCTTAAATTATACCTTCATTTTCGATTACATTCCTCGTAGAACTAAGAAAGTAACCAGTCCTGCCATAGAGAATATTGACACTATTATGGCAACCACAATCACGGCTAAGCTAGTGGGTATCCCTCCATTTTCCATTGTCCTTCCTCCTTATTTGACGACCATCGCAAGGATGATACACACGATCAAGACGTAAATCCCGATCGCCTCAGCGAGAGCGCCAATCAAAATCATGTTGGTGAGGATTGCCCCACGAGCTTCAGGATTGCGTCCTAGGGATTGCATAGCTGAAAAGCCAATGAGCCCTAACGCTAATGCTGGACCGAAGAATCCCAAACTCGCGGTTAATCCGATAACTAACATTTTTACTACTTCTGGTGTCATTTATAGTCCTCCTTTCCTCTTTGTTTATTCTGAATATTCGTGTGACTCTTCATGGCTCTTCATGTGGAGATACAGCAATGGTCCCAAACACCAACGTTAAACCTGAAAAGATAAGTGCCTGAATCATACCGATAAGCAATTCTAACCCGTAAAAGGGGATAGAGAATACGAGAGGGATGAGAAATGAGGAGACCAAAATTAATATCTCACCCGCTGTCATGTTGCCGAAGAGACGAAAGGTGAAGCTGAGCATCCGAGTGAGGTGGCTAAAGATCTCTAAGACACCGACGAATAAAGTGATAAAACCAAAAACAATATTCATAGGTCCTGTCTTGATCTTTCCGGTAAAGAGCTCTTTCAAACCCTGCCCCAGTTGACGGACATTGACAAATTCACTGACATAGTGGAATACGCCGATCGCCCGCATGCCCCAGCTCTCCACCAAGAAGAAGGACATGAGAGCAATGGAAAGAGGGACATTGACGTCTGTATTCGCTGCCCTGAAGATCGCTAAAAATTCATGTTCGCGGTGGATCCCGATGGTTCCAAAAAAGGGCAAGAGGGCGAGATAGGCGTTAGAAATGACATAAATAAAAATCGTAGCCACTCCTGGTAAGAGCATCCGAGCATGTTTTTTGCCAGCAATACTTTCGACAAAATTTAATAATCCCTCTACGATCGTCTCTGCCATGGCTTGACGTCTGCCGGGGACCAGTTTCATTTTCCATGTCAAGAGGATGGAGAGACCGAGCAGCACAAGGATGGTAAGCCAGGATGCAATGAGTGTGTTTGTAATCGAGAAGTTGCCGACATGAAGAATGGGTTCTGAAGGAAGGGCCACATGGGGTTTAGGGACTTTGAAGATGCTCGGTGGCTCCTTCCCCATAAAACTGGCCCCGAGAGTGCCAAATACCAGGCCAATGGCAAAGAGGATTAAAACAGGGATGAAGAAAAAGACTAAAATTTTAAGGCGGCTACCACTCAACTTCATTTTTGGTCTTTTTTTAGTTTTTCTTGTTCAACCTGATACCGAATCAGCATCCGAAACAAACCGAAGAATGCGATGACTGTTCCAATCCCAAGGCCGATAAAGGTAAATAAAGGCCGTTTATCAAACATCTTAGGGCTGTCGAGCCAATAACCAATCGCTACTGGGATGATCAAACTCAAAGCCACATACCAACCTACGGTTAATAAGAATTGAAGGGGTTTTACCCATTCTTTCAAAAAACCCTCCCCTATTGGTAGGGTAAGTAACGATTTGCCCCCTTATATCATTAAGTACTTAGTTTAAGGTTATTAAGTACTTAGTTTAAGGTTATTTAAAAATGTGAATTAGTTAACATATAAAAAAAAAGTTGTCAAATAATTTTTTATTTAGTGATTTCAAACAGATAAAGGATGGTCTTTCTTTTGTGAAAGAAGGTCGAGATTATCCTCTTTCTTATCAAGCAGACCCTTCATTTTACAATTGCCTTCGAAGGTTCCACCCTCATTAATGGTAAGGATTGGGGCGGATAGGGTTCCCAAGACTTTACCTGTGGAATGGATTTCCACCCGTACCTTGGCAATTACATCCCCTTCCACCAAACCGTTGATGATGATCGTATTGAGCACAATTTTTCCTTTGACGATCGCTGTTTCACCCACGATTAATGTTCCGCTCTCGAGGATCTCCCCTTCAAATTTCCCATCCAGACGAAATACGCCTTCAAAGGTCATCTTCCCCTCAAAGAAGGTCTCCTTTCCCAGATAAGCGCTAATTTCCTCCGAGGCGGGCGGAGGGGGGGTGCTGCCACTGCCTTTAGTGAACATCGATTTTCCTCCTGACATGGGTCGCTCCTTTCATTAACCTTTTAAGTAAAAATTCAAATTTTTGGCATTAAAGATTTGACATTGATTTGAAATCTTGATTTTGAAATTGGAAATTGATGTACCCGTGCTATTTTCCTAAAATTGCTTCCACAATCCTTTCCAAATCTTCATGGGAGTAGTATTCAATCTCTATCTTTCCTTTCTTATCTTTCTGGGTGATAAGGACTTTTGTCCCTAAGTATTTCCTCAAGGAATCTTGTAGGCTGCTAAGTTGGCTCTCCAAGTCGCTTCTTTTCTTGACCGGAGTGACTGACTTTTTAGGTTTTTCTGACCATCGTTTCGCGATGGCCTCAGCCTCTCTCACCGAAAGGCCCTTCTTGATAATCAGGGCACAAAGTTCCTTTTGCTTCTCCTTGTTCTCGAGGCTGAGGATGGCTCTGGCATGTCCGGAAGTGATGCGATTTTGCAGGAGTTGATTTCTTACTTCCAACGGGAGCTTTAGGAGGCGGAGGGTATTCGTGATGGTCGTTCGATCCTTGCCCATCCGTTTACTCAGATCCTCTTGACTGATATTGAACTCTTCTATCAAATGTTTGAAAGCCTCAGCCGCTTCCATCGGGTTGAGGTCCTCTCTCTGGAGGTTTTCAATGAGAGAGATTTCCAGAGCCTCTCTTCCTTCGACCTCTTTGACTAAAACGGGAACTTCTTTCAGCCCTGCCTTTTGGGCAGCTCGCCAGCGACGTTCTCCAACGATCAGTTCATAACCCTGATCCGTCCTTCGGACGATGAGGGGTTCAAGAATCCCTTTCTCTTTGATAGACCATGCCAATTCTTGGATTTTTGATTCGTCAAAATGCTTTCGGGGCTGAGATCGATTGGGGATGATCTCTTCAATGCCGCAATAGAGGAGTGCCTTCGGCTCCGCCTGTCCAAATTCCGGGAGAAGCGCTCCCAGACCTTTTCCAAGAGCCATTCTTTTAGTTGCCATCGATCTTCCCATTCGTCATGATTTCTCTGGCCAAGTTCAGATAACTTTCCGCGCCCTTCGAATGAATATCGTATAAAAGGACAGGTTTCCCGTAGCTGGGAGCTTCGCTCAGTCGAATATTTCGCGGGATGATGGTCCTGAATACCTTGTCCTTGAAGTGATTTCTCACTTCCTCGGCAACCTGGTGAGAGAGGCTATTGCGGCCGTCGAACATGGTGAGCAGAATCCCCTCGATCTCCAATTTTGGATTGAGGGATTGTTTAATCAGGCGTATCGTCTTGAGAAGCTGGCCCAGCCCTTCCAGGGCGTAGTATTCACACTGCAGAGGAATGATGACGGAGTGGGCCGCTGTCAGGGAGTTAATGGTCAGCAGGCCCAATGAAGGAGGGCAATCAATAAAAATATAAACGTATTCGGCCTCGACTTCTTTGATCAAGTTTTCCAACTTTTTCTCACGATCTTTTTCCTGGATCAGTTCCACTTCTGCACCGATCAAATCAGTATTGGAAATAACCGCATCCAAGTAGGCAAGGGAGGTCTTCTGGATCATTCCCTTCAAACCCGAACCACGAAGCAGGGCGTGATAGATGGTCCCATCGAAACCTTCTTTGTTCAAACCGACGCCGCTCGTTGAATTTCCCTGGGGATCAATGTCGATAAGGAGAACTTTTTTCTCTGCGACAGCGATGGAGGCGGAAAGATTGACTGCCGTTGTCGTTTTCCCCACCCCTCCTTTTTGATTGGCAATACAGATGATTCTTGCCACCATCGTAAATCCTATGGAATATTGGAGTATTGGAATAATGGAATAATGTCTGAAACCTTAAAAATGCCGATGTTGATTTCCAGCATCACTCTAATTTAAACTAATAATCCCTAAGACCGAACCAGACCCAATATTCCATCATTCCACTATTCCATTAATCTGATTGTTGTTTATAGCATAAAAAAGGGAAGGATGGAAAGATAAAAATCATATCTTTTCAAACAGGAGAAGGGTTCTTTTAAAAGAACTGAAAGGAAGGATCAAGGGAATGGTTTTTTGCAATCGGTACCGGGTTCCTTCTGTTTCAGTAAGAAGTCTCATTTCTTTATCATCCACCTCACCTTTCATAGCTATGACGGTTCCTTCTTCTTTTAAGAAAGGTAAGCTCAGGACGAGAAAGGTTCGAAGATCGGAAAAAGCCCTTGAGAGGGCGATATCAAATCTTCTTGCCAAACTTTGGAGGATTCCCTTGTCTTGAACACGGCCATGGATCGCTTCCGTTCCTCTTAAACCGAGCATTCGGATGATATGTCTTTGGAAATCGATTTTCTTACGAACAGAGTCAATCAAGGTCATCTCAAGGGTGGGTTGGACGATTTTTAAGGGAATGCCGGGGAACCCTGCCCCTGACCCAATGTCTAAGACAGATGAATGTTTAGGGAGATAAGGGGTGACAGAGAGAGAGTCAAGAAAATGTTTCAGAATCATTCCTTTCTCTGATTGGATGGCAGTGAGATTGATCTTTTGATTCCATTTGAACAGTTCTTTAAGATAGAGGTCGAAGGCTCCAATCGCTTTTCCATCTAAGTTTATCCCAAAGGTCTTTGCCCCTTCAATGAGGAGATCCTTATTTTCAGTTTCCATTGGAAGACTCATATCATAAAACTATTTCTATTAAAAGGGTTCGAGGCAGAGGGATACCCCTTTTTTATTAGGGGGGTATTAGAATTACCATGAAAAAGGGGAAAACAGAATTTGTTTTCCCCTGTAGAATTTTAAGATGATGAAAATGCCTGTTTATCTCTAGGGTTTTCCTTTATCCCTCTCTATCTCCTTGGGTTCTCTTTGTCTCTGATCCCCTCTTTCCAATTGCCTACGTTCACCCTGTTCTTCAACTTCCACTTCAGGCGATTTCCACTCTCTCGGTTTTTCAATTCCTTTTTCAGTTGGTTTGGATTCCTTAGGTTTTTCAACTCCTCTTTGGGCAGGCTTGAATTCTTTGGGCTTCTCACCTCCCATTTCAGCAGGCCCTTTTTTTTCTACTCCTTTCTCGGCAGGTTTGAATTCTGGAGGCTTTGCGCCACTTTCTGGTGGTTTGGATTCTCTCGCTTTCTCTACTCCTCTTTCAGGAGGTTTGGATTCTTTGGTTTTCTCTATTTGCTTTTCTATAGGCGTTGGTTTTTCTACCCCCTTTTCCGGTGGTTTTACTTCCTTAGGTTTGTCAACTCCTCTTTCGACAGGCTTAAAATCTTTGGGTTTCTCAACTCCCTTTTCAACAGGACCCGGTTTCTCTGGAAGCCTCGTTTCTCGGGGTCTACCTACTTCTTTCTCCGTTGGCTTAACCTCTTTTGGCCTTTCAATACCTTTTTCAATAGGGCCGGGTTTCTCTACTCCCCTCTCTGGTGGCCTCATTTCACGTGGTTTTTCGACTCCTTTTTCCGGTGGTTTTACTTCCTTAGGTTTTTCAACTCCTCTTTCGGCAGGCTTAAATTCTTTTGGTTTCTCAAATCCCTTTTCAACAGGGCCAGGTTTCTCTCTCCCCTTTTCTGGTGGTCTAAATTCTTTAGATCTCTCCGCCTCTGTCTTCTCTATCGATTTTACAGGCATCTTCTTGGGTGGTGAGTCAGGCTTGAGAACAGAGGCTTCTTTTTCTCTCGCCAGAGGACGCTTCTGTTTTAACTCTTTTGCCTTGATCTCCCTGATGGGCTCGGGAGGCCGTTTTGTCTGGGGAATTTCTTTGATCATGGGCATCACTGTAGCCTTCTCTGGTTTAATGTTTGGCCTGCCAATACTGATTTTCTCTTTGAGAAAGGGGTTCTCTTTAATCTTGACCTCCACCTGCTTTCCTTTGACAAAGGTGTCATGGTGAACAATTGTTACAGCATTGTGGACATGAACATTCTTATAAACAACTTTTTGGGTGTTGATATGCTTGATATTGACCCGAGTAATGTTGACACTGTGCGGGCCATAGTAACCATAACCATAGTATATTTCCCTTGGAGCCAGGGGAACCCATGATACGTAAGTGGGTGTGCGAACCCAACCGACAAATCCTGGCCCCCAATAAACAGCCCCTCTTGCAGGAGGAACCCAGCACCATCCGATCGATGCAACATAGGCCCATCTTCCATAATGATAAGGGACCCACCCCCAGGGTTCATAGGAAACCCATACATAGTCGCCACGGATCCATACCCATCTGCCAACTCTGTAGGGCGCCCACCCCATCGAGACAACCACAGTGGGCCTCCAGACATAACCGTATTCTCTTACGGACACCCACTTTCCGTTTTCTTCAAAATCGCTGGAATAGACAGCCAGTTCGTCGGGTAGATAACGGGAAGGGGGTCTCTGTGCAATGGCTTTTCGATCCCTATCCGTGTTCCACCTTTCCCAAGGATCAGGGGGGCCTAAAGGGGAGAGTTGTGCATAGGTTCCTTCTCCGAAAGAAAGGGTTCGACCTGCATCCACTCTCATCACTCCCTCTCTATTTTCTGCATGAACAGAACCTATATAAACGGAGATGTCGGTGTAACCCTCCCGGGCTGCATCTATCCTAAAATTAGACTTTTCATAGGCCCGTATCGATGAGATCGGAGTATCGATCTGGAGGAGGCTGCCCTTTAATCCTCTAAAATTCGCATAAGCATACCCTTCGGTTAAATAGAACTGAAACGAATTATCCTCGAGGGCAAGTATTTCCAGGGCCGATTCTTCATCAAGCCTCAAAAAAGTCCCGTCCTTTAGTTGTAGTTCAGTCCTTCCCCCTTCAGGGACCCATATTCGGTCGCCCTCTACCAGAGGCATATTGGCGGAAGCAGGGACCCATTCCCCTGTGTCCTCCATTCTTATCTGGACATCACCTTCAATCAGGCTAATACGCAGAGATTCTAAAGTGGACGGGTAAGAATAGGCTGGTAAGAGCAGAAGCAGGAATAGGATCATTATGTGCTCTAATGTTTTCATTGTTTCCTCCTCCTCTTTTTATATCGAATTATTATAACCTTTTACTTTATTAGACGTAAGTCGATGCATTTTATTCTTTATGGAGGACCATTCATTGGAAGAAGGGGGTATGGTCTTGCTGAAAAACAATTTACATTTCAAAAAGATTTGATAAAATAGTCCAGAGAATCCTGTTTTGTAGAAATCATCTGGTGAAAAGGTTGTTCACGTTGATGTGATTCTTTTAAAGTGGCATGTCCGATATCTATCAGTACAATTAACTCTATGAGTCAAGAGGAGAAAGGAGTTGGGTTATGATCTTACGAATGATCACAGTATGTATGGTCGTCTTGTTAGCTGCCTTCCCTGCATCAGCCCAGTTGGACAGAATCTTCAAAAGCCTGGGGGGTGGTGAAAAGGGGGGCTGAGCGATGTGAAGATTGGTTCTGGCTTGAAAGAAGCGTTGCAAATAGGGACTGAAAACGCCGTCCATTTCACCGGAAAGACAGATGGGTACTTTCTGAACCAGGCGATCAAGATCCTGATGCCTCAAAAACTGAGGACTTTTGAAAAAGGTTTGAGGGCAGTAGGCTATGGCCCGCAGGTGGATGAGTTTGTTCTGAGCATGAACCGCGCTGCTGAGAAAGCAGCTCCCTTCGCCAAACAGATCTTCTGGGATGCCGTTAGAGAGATGACTTTTGATGACGCAAGGAATATTCTTTCAGGAAATGATACGGCAGCCACAGAGTATTTTAAGGGTAAAACCACAAACAAGCTTACAGATGTATTCAAACCCATCGTCGACAAGACGATGAATGAGGTGGGCGTGACCCGGCAATACAAGGAACTGGTGGGACGCTATGAGAACATCCCGTTTGTTAAGAAAGAGAGTTTTGTTCTTGATCACTATGTCGTGAGCAAGGCTCTTGGTGGGTTGTTCCACATGGTGGGCGAGGAGGAGAAGAAGATCCGTAAAAATCCAACCGCACGGACCACCGATCTGCTGAAAGAGGTTTTTGGGAAGTGAATCGCAATATCTTGAAGCCAACAAACAGAAAGTGTAAAGGGGCGGGGTTTCCCCGCCCCTTTTATTTTTCAAACCATTTCTTTTTTGACCTCAAAAGTGTTTTTCTGTTACAATGCCTCCAATCCAATTCTTGTTATTGTTCAAGGCCATGTGGCCACTCGTGAAAAAAGAAAGTAGTCTTTAGGTTAAGGTTACGAAGTCTGTTTTAGGATCGGAGAGAATATTGTTTAACGGTGACGATGCTCGTATCGAAGCAAGAAGCTTGAAAATAGAAGCTCGAGTATCGTGGGTCCAGAAACGAGATTCGATACGAGCTTCAACAACGATAACCGGTCTTTTCCCGAAACTGGCATAGCTGCATTCGGCAGGCGGGTTTACCCTAACCCCTGGACGAAAGACTTTCATCTTATGAGCAAAGCCAAAACCCATTTCGTCTGTCAGTCCTGCGGATACCAGGCCCCAAAATGGTTGGGGAGGTGTCCGGGATGTCAGGAGTGGAACACCTTCGTTGAAGAACGGGTGATTGAGGAAAAGGTTCCTGAACGAGACCTCCTGGGTTTTGAGACAGAGGCTGTTCCGACTCCTCTCACCGAAATCGTGGGTGAAGAGA
>CAZEKS010000060.1:0-9716 GCA_964512795.1 uncultured Syntrophaceae bacterium | reverse complement strand
GAGGCCAAATAATAAGTATTTCGGAGATAGGCTGTCCGATAGGAACGGAAGTGGAGGTCAAGCATCTCTTCTACAATATTCCAGTAAAAAGAAAATTTTTGAAATCGATCCGTTCAGAACTTCGTTTTGCGCTCAACCACTTTCTTCGATTGAGTCTTTCTCACCCCACGATTTCGTTTAAATTTATTCACGATGGCCGGACCCTCCATGAACATCTTAAAACAGAATCCCCTTTGGTTCGCATTGAAGCCATTCTTGGAAAAGAGATTTATCGTCATCTTCAGCCGGTTGAATTCGAAGGGGGGGAAATCAGGGTCTCGGGGTTTGCCAGTCTTCCATCCTTTTCAAAAAGAAATGCGGACGGCATTTATTTCTATGTCAACCAACGTTTTATCAAAGACCGGATGATTTATAAAGCGGTTTTAGATGCATATCGCCATAGCCTCCCCGGCAATGAATTTCCTGTCGTTATCCTCTTCATCACCCTCCCTCCTTCTGCCGTCGATGTGAATGTCCACCCGACCAAGGCCGAGGTGAAATTTAAGGATCCCGATAGAGTGTACCAGGCCGTTTTCGCAGCGGTTCGAATGGCGCTTGAAGAAAGTTCTTCCCGATTGGAAGAAATGACTCCCGGAGGGACGGAAAGGGAGGGGGTTTTTCAAAGGAGGGCTCAGCCCTCTTTTTTTGGTCATGACACTTTATCCCCCCCCTCCTTCTTGATGAGCGGAAAAGAGGAAGGAATGCTCACGGTTCAGGATGGGGGAGGAATTCCATGGAAAACCGAGAAGAAATGGCCCTATACCGTCCTTGGACAAATCCAGGGGACCTATATTCTCTGCGAAGGAAAGGAGAGTTTAATCTTTATTGACCAACATGCCGCTCATGAAAGAATTATTTTTGAAAAGTTTAAAAAAGAATATGAAAATAAGACGATGAGTTCAGAAAAACTACTTCTTCCCATTTTGATTGAGTTATCTGTAGAGGAATCGTATATTCTCGAATCGGCGGGGGAGGCATGGAAGGAAATGGGATTCGAAATCGAGCCTGTTGGCGAAAAACTATTTGCCATTCGATCCATCCCGTCTTTTATCGAGCAAAGGGATCCAAAAGAAATTGTGAGAGGGATATTAGATGATCTCTCTTTTTTAGAAAAGGAGGGGAAAGGGAAGGGGGAGGGGACGATTCATACCCTTTTGGTCACGTTGGCTTGTCATTCTGCCGTACGAGGGAACTTTATATTGAAGAGAGAAGAGATCGATCAGTTGATGGAGAGTCTCGTCGCTTTCCATCCTTCCGCTACCTGCCCCCACGGGCGCCCCATCTTTTTTTTCCTTTCTTTGAATGAATTAAAAAAACAGTTTAAAAGGAAATGATCGGAATCGATCAATAAAAGTGGTCTTTTGGTAAGGGTTAAGGTTATGAAGCCCGCCCTGTACCTAATATGGTGCAGGGCCCGTTTCAATGAAAGGGTCAAACGGTTATGGGTGACGATGCTCGTATCGAAGCAAGAAGCTCACATGAAAAGAAGCTCCAATATCGAGTATCAATTGCCGAGCCCTGAACCTAATATGGTACAGGGCGAGCCTCGATACGAGTTTCGGCAACGACAACCATTTATTACTTAAAGAGATATTTTTAAGCAATCAATCCAGGTCAGAATCCACCCCGTGGCTTAATCCGTATTTTTCTAAACGGTAACGCATGGAGCGGAAATTAATATGAAGAAGCTCTGCCGCTTTCTTTTTAATCCCTTTGGTTCTATCCAACGCTTTCAAAAGAAGACTCCTCTCAAGGTCCTCCACCATTTTTTCAAGGTCAATTCCTTCATTCGGAATTTCGATGTCAATCGGTCCTTTCTTCTGAAAGGGGTGTCCGCTTAAGTAAGAACTCAAATGGTGTGCGGTGAGTTCTTGCCCACTCTCCAAGGCAACCGCCCTTTCAATAATATTCTGAAGTTCTCTTACATTGCCTGGATACTCATAATTCATCAGAATCTGGAGCGCCTCTGGGGAGATCTTTGAAATGTTTTTACTTAACTCTTGAGAATATTTTTTTAGAAAATGGTTGGCCAGAATTTGGATATCTTCTTTTCGATCTCTTAAAGGGGGAAGTTTAATCTGGATCACATTGAGACGGTAAAATAAATCTTCCCGAAAACGTTTTTCTTTCACCCCTTCTTCGAGGTCTTTATTCGTCGCAGCGATAATTCGGACATCCACCCGGATATCTTCTGTCCCTCCCACTCTTTTAAATTCTTTATCCTGTAATACCCGCAGTAATTTCACTTGCATGAGGAGAGGTAATTCGCTGATCTCGTCCAAGAAAATCGTCCCTTCATCGGCCACTTCAAACAATCCCTTTTTGGTAGCAATGGCATCGGTGAAAGCCCCCCTCATGTGGCCGAAGAGTTCACTTTCGATGAGGGATTCGGGGATGGCGCCACAATTTAAGGTGACGAAAGGTTTCTCCTTTCGGGGACTATTATAATGGATTGCCTTCGCCACCAACTCTTTGCCTGTTCCGCTTTCCCCGGTGATCAAAATATTTGTTTTGGTGGGAGACACTTTCTCCAGAAGATTATACAAGGCCACCATTTTAGGGCTTTGCCCGATGATATTCCCAAAATGAAAACGGTCCCTGACCACCTGTTTTAAAAGAATGTTCTCCTTTTGAAGATTCTTTTTTTCCAATGCATTCTTAATAATCAATTTGATCTCTTCTACCTTGAAGGGTTTCGTGATGTAGTCATAGGCCCCTTCCTTCATTGCCTTGATGGCCGTATCCGCAGAAGCATAAGCCGTGATCATGATCACAACGGTTTCAGGAGCGATGGCCTTAATCTTTTTTAATGCAGAGATTCCATCCAACCTGGGCATGCGAATATCCAGGAGGACCAGGTCAAAGAGATCATTGTCGACCAGTTTGGCGACTTCCTCTCCATTCGAGGCAAGTGAAACTTTGTAGCCTTCCTTTTTAAGCATGATGTCTAAGAATTCCCTCATGCTTTGTTCATCATCGGCCACCAATATTTTGTCTTTGATCATGCTTATTTCCTCTCTTTACCCCGTTAGAATAATGCCTCGCTGCTCTGCATCGGGGTTAGATTTTAGAATAATTCCGGCGGGGTCTAATGCCCCGCTGGAATTATTCTAACGGGGTTTAATCGGCAGGGAGGAAAATGGTAAAGGTAGATCCCCTGCCCAACTCACTTTCCACTTTGATCGATCCCTGATGGTTTTCAATGATTTTATGGACGATCGAAAGGCCCAATCCCGTTCCATTCTCCTTGGTCGTAAAAAAAGGCTCGAAGATTTTTTCTTTCTCTTCCAGAGCAATTCCGTTTCCGGAATCGGTGATGGAAATCTTTATCCATTCCTTTGCCCTTAGCTGGGACGAGAGGGAAAGGCTCGTGCCCCCCGGGGCCTTCCCTTTACCCAATTGGACCTCAATTTTCCCTCCATTGGACATCGACTGGGCCGCATTAATGAAAAGGTTCCAAAAGACTTGTTTCATCTGATCAGGATCGATCGATGCCTGTATCTTCTCCTGGCCACTCGGCCGGAGAATACGGATTCCGTCATGAAAGGAAGGGGAATGGATGAAGAGGTCAAGGGTTTCCTCAAGGACACTTCCTATAGGAGTGAGAATTTTATGGGTTTGAGGAGGTTGTGCAAAAAGTAGAAAGTCTGTAACCAAGGTGTTCAACCTTTCCGCTTCCCTCAGAGTGATCTCCATGAGATGCTGTTGGTGATCATCCAAGTTGAGTTCGGTGTTTAATATTTGAACGGACCCGCTTAGAGACGCCAATGGGTTTCTGATTTCGTGCGCCATTCCTGCAGCCAGTAATCCAACGGCTGCCATCTTATCCACTCGTTTCATCTGTTCTTCCATCTCTTTAAATTTTGTAATGTCTTGAAAAATGAGGGTATGACCGATCAGCGATCCCTCCGGGTCGGTCAGGGGAGAAATGGAAAATCCAAGATAGAGTTTTCTTCCATCATAATCGGTCAAGAGACTTTCATAACGTTGATAGTCAGGAGAGGGCTCCGGGATTTTCCTTTTAACCTGTTCGAGCACCTCACTAATTTTTGGAAACAGGCGATAAATGGAAGTGTCTTTCAGTGACTCTTTGCTTCGGTTCAAAATCTTTTCAGCGGTTCGATTTAAAAAATTGATGTTACCATTGAGATCGACTGTGAGAAGACCGCTATCCAGACTCTGAATAATATTTCGGTTAAACGCCTCTAATTGATTGTAATCTACCTGTTTCTGGATAAGTTCTTTTTTCTTCTTCTTCAATTCTTCCGAGATCGCGCTGCTCAGGAAAGCGACGATATAAAAAGTGGCCATGTAAATGATCAAGGAATAAAAGACTTGGCTGGCGTCGTAAGCAGAAGGTTGGCCTAAGGGATTGATCCATTGATAAAGTTGGAGTAATAACAGGAGGCCATAGAGAAAAGAGGAGAGGGAGGCTGAAAAGAGAGCTCCCCGCTTGTAAAAAATCGTGCTACTTGCAATAATCGTGAAGATGTAAGTAATGGGGAAAAAGCTTTCCTTTCCCCCGGTAAAATAGATCAAAGCAGTGATAAAGAATTGATCGATGATAATTTGTGAAAAAGCAAATTGGTAGAGGTCTTTAATTTTTTTTAGAAAAAGCGCATAAACGATCGTCACTAAGTAAAAAAGACCTATAAAATAGTAAAAGGTGTTGGTCAGGGGGACGAAAAAAATTTTGTTTTCATAAACTTGGAAAACCAAGGTGATAGTGAGGAGAAGGGTGAGGATAATCATGCGACCCAACATCAATGCCTTCACATTTATTAGCATTTTGGGGTGCGGGTCAAGTAAAAGCGTTGAACTTGTATCCATTTAATTTCACCGTTCCACAGGATATGGAATAAGAGGAAATCTAACCCACTGCAGAGGCCATATTGAAAATCGGAAGATACATGGCGATCACAACGCCTCCGATCACGACCCCTAAAAAGATCATGAGCATCGGTTCGAGAAGAGAGGTCAAGTTGGCCACTGCCACGTCCACTTCGTCCTCATAAAATTCTGCAATTTTGGACAGCATGGAGTCCAGCGCTCCGGTGGATTCTCCAACGGAGATCATTTGGATGACCATCGGGGGAAAGAGAGCGCTCCGGTTCAAGGGCTCTGCAATGGTCTCGCCTTCCCGAATGCTGGCTCTCGCATTCATAATGGCTATTTCAATGGCTCTGTTTCCAGAGGTTCTTGAAACAATACTTAATCCATCCAAGATGGGAACCCCGCTGCTGACGAGCGTTCCTAATGTTCGTGAGAACCGGGCCACAGCAATCTTTCTAAATAACGGTCCAAACACAGGCAATTTCAAGAGAAGACGGTCAACGACAGCCCTTCCGTTTTGAGTTTTGTAATATTTTGTAAACAGAAAAAACAAAACAATGAGGGCCGGGATAAAGATGATTATATATTTTTTGATCAGTTTACTTATTGTGAGAACGATAAGAGTAGGAAGGGGTAGGCTTTGCCCTGCTGATGAAAACATGGTTTCAAAGACAGGGATGACAAAGAGCATCAGGATCATGACGACAGCGACAGCCACGGTTACAATGGTGGCCGGATAGATGAGCGCTGATTTTACCTTCTTTTTCAGTGCCTCTGCCTTTTCAATGTAGCTCGCCAGACGGGTTAAAATAGTGTCCAAGATCCCGCCTTCCTCACCCGCGACCACTAAGTTCGTATACAATTCATTGAAGGCTGCGGGATGTTTTTTAAGGGCTCCGGCAAAGGTAGAACCTCCCTCTACATCTTCCTTGATCACCCGAATAATATTTTTAAAAACTTTATTATCTTGTTGTGAGGAGAGGACTTCTAATGATTGGACCAGTGGCAATCCTGCATCGATCATTGTGGCCAGTTGCCGTGTAAAGATAGCAACCGATCGCTGATTTACCTTTTTCTTGAAGAAGGGCAAAGAAATCGTGATTCCTTTTGCCTTGGAGCTGATTTTGGTCGGGATGATATTTTGTTGTCGAAGGTGGATTCGAATAGCCGCCTCGCTGGGGGCTTCTGTCTCTCCCTTTTTGACGGCTCCTTTAGCTGTCTTTCCTTCCCATTTATAAATTGGCATAATTCATCTCCCTTGTTTTAAAAATAAGAGTTCGTTCCACGGTAACGGCCTTTCGATAAACTCAAGGCCCTGAGCATTGTCAAAGGGTAAAGATGCCCGTTTCGCTATGACGATAAACGATGAACTGTTTATTATCTTTTATGTCCATTGTTTATTGTCCATCGTTCATTGTACGAAAAGGGCTTCGTAACCGTAACCATATCACACCTGATCCAAAAAAGGGTTTAGGCGGTTCTCGCAGGTCTTTCCTTCTTCGCCATGGCGATATTGGAGCTCGAAAGCATTTGCCGAAATTCATCCAGATTATGGCTTCGCTCCATGGCATCTTCTAAGGTGATGATATGGCGTTCCACAAGCGAAAGGAGGGCCTGGTTCATGGTTTGCATCCCAAATTTTGACTGCCCAACCTGCATCGATGAATAGATCTGCTGAATTTTATCTTCTCGAATAAGGTTTCGAATGGCCGGGTTCGGAATCATCACCTCCATGGCCAGGACACGGCCTTTGCCTCCTATCCTCGGAATGAGCTGCTGGGCTAACACCCCTTCCAAAACAAAAGAGAGTTGTGTCCGTATTTTAGTTTGTTGATGGGAAGGGAAAACATCGATGATACGATTGATCGTTTCCACGCAGGAATTGGTATGCAGTGTGGCGAAGGTCAAATGACCTGTTTCTGCACAAATGAGGGCTGCCTCAATCGTTTCCAGGTCTCTCATCTCGCCGATGAGTATGATATCCGGGTCTTGCCGGAGGATGTGTCGAAGGGCAGCCTTGAAACTTTTTGTATCCTGGTTTACCTCTCTTTGATTGACGATACAACTTTTGTGGCGGTGAAGATATTCGATCGGATCCTCGATGGTGACGATATGATCGCTTTTTTCATTGTTGATCTTATCAATCATGGCGGCTAAGGTTGTTGATTTTCCGGTTCCCGTTGGTCCTGTTACCAATACAAGACCTTTGGGTTTATTAAGCAGTTCATTAGCAACAGCAGGGATTCCCAATTCAGAAAAATTGAGGATGTCGAAGGAAATGGCTCGAAAGGCGCCCGCGACAGCACCCCGTTGCATAAAAATATTCCCCCTGAATCGGCTCAACCCTTTAATTCCAAAGGAAAAGTCTAATTCCCACTCCTCCTCAAACTTATGTCGCTGGGCATCGGTCAATACACTATAGCAAACTCTTTTCGTGTCGGGCGCCGTCAGAACGGCGTCATCAAAGCTCATTAGCTTTCCGTCAATTCGAAATTGAGGAGCGGCTCCTGTGGTGATGTGCAAATCGGAGGCTTTTTTTTCAATGACGATTTCAAGCAATTTTTGTAATTCAATCATAGTTCTTTCCCCCTCATTTTTCCTTTTGATGGTTTATCGATCCTCGATGGTTGACCGAAGGACCTCCTCAATGGTCGTCACCCCATCTTTAATCTTCATAATTCCACTTTGCCTCAATGTCTTCATTCCCAAACGGATGGCTTCCTTTTTAATTTCAGAGTTGGAAGCACGAGATAAGACAAGCTCTTTGAGCTCTTCTTTCATGGGCATCACTTCATAAAGTCCAAGCCTACCCTTATATCCGGTATTATTACAAATGGAGCATCCTTTCCCTTTGTAAACCTGTAAGGATCTCACTTCATCGGGCGGGATTCCTAAATCGATTAAGAGTTGAGGATGAACTTTGACGGGCTCCCTGCAATCCATACAGATTTTCCGGATTAACCTCTGGGCCAGGATTAATATGACGGCTGAGGAGATTAAAAACGGCTCGATTCCCATATCAATTAATCTATTAATCGTTCCTGGAGCGTCATTGGTGTGAACGGTGCTGAGAACCAGATGTCCGGTTAAGGCTGCTTGAACCGCGATCTGAGCGGTTTCGAAATCCCGAATCTCACCTACCATGATAATATCAGGGTCTTGCCGGAGAAAAGAACGGAGGGAGGAGGCAAAGGTGAGTCCGATTTCTTCGTGCATCTGGACCTGATTGATCCCCATAAAATTATATTCGACGGGATCTTCTGCTGTGATAATATTATCGCTCTCTTTGTTCAATTCGGATAAGGCGGAATAGAGAGTGGTCGTCTTTCCGCTTCCGGTTGGGCCGGTTACCAGTATCATTCCGACGGGCTTGTGGATCGCCGCCTTTAAATCAGCTAAGGACGATTCTTCAAACCCCAGCTTTGTCATGTCCAACTGCAGAGCGGATTTATCTAATAGACGGAGAACAACTTTTTCACCAAAAAGGGTGGGGATGGTAGAGACACGGAAGTCCATTTCCCCTCCCTTTCCCATCCGTAACTTGATTCTTCCGTCCTGGGGGAGTCGTTTTTCAGCAATATCTAATTTCGACATAATTTTTAAGCGTGAGGTCATCGCATTCTTGATCTGGGTGGGAAGCGACATATCCCGCCTCAACACACCGTCGATCCGATATCTCACTCGAAAAGTCTTCTCATAGGGTTCAAAATGGATATCGCTGGCCCCCAATCTTATGGCTTTGATCAGAATTCCATTGACGATCTTGATGATCGGACCTTCTATATCGATGGAATCATCAGTGAGTTGAGTGTCGACCACTTCGACATTATCCACTGCCCCGTGAACCAGTTTATCGAAATCTTCAACATTAACCACATCGTCGTCAAGCATGATGCCATCACCCGAGGCGCTGATCTTTTCATTATCTAGATCATAATCGCTCGCTTCGAAGGAGATGCTTCCCAACCCAGCAACATTTCCACCCCCTCCGTAATATTTCTTGATCGCATCAATAATCTCCGTTTCTGACGCAACAACGGGCTCGACATTGAAGCCGGTCATAAATTTAATCTCATCAATGACGACAATATTGCTGGGATCGGCCATCGCCAGAGTCAATTTAGGACCCATTCGATTGATGGGGATGATGAAATACTTTTTTGAAATGCTGGAAGGAATTAATTTGATTACATTTGGGTTGATTTCCATCTTCGAAATCTTGACGGAGGGAACCCTATACTGGGCGCTGAGAAAGGATAATAATTCATCTTCTTTAATATATCCCAATCTGACCAGGTTTGATTCTAAGCGACCTCCCTTCATTTTTTGTTCCTCTGAAGCCCTTTTAAGTTGGTCGGAGGTGATATAATTTCTTTTTATGAGGAGTTCACCTAAGCGCTCTGTCAATTTTTGTTCCCCCTTAAGTTTTCGGAATAATTTAGAATATTAAAAAAGATAAATCTCTGTCAAGAGTTAACTAATTAAAGCAAAATGAGTGCCAAATTTTGCCTATTTTTTAATTGCTTGAATTTTATGAATTTTATCATTTTATATGCTTTTTTAACTCACAGCAAATAGTGCAAAAAAATAGTACAACTGAGCAATAATTAACCAATATTACCTAGAAAATAGGTTTCGTCCCAAGGTAAGGGTAAGGGTGCCCGTATCGTCATTCGGTTAGGTTTTAGGCACAAAATAAATCTTAAGGAAACTAACGTTTGTCGTTGTCGAAGCTCGTATCGAGGTTCGCCAATCGATACTGGATATTCGAGCTTCTTTTTGTGCAAGCCTCCTGCTTCGATACGAGCATCGTCACCAATAACCATTTGGCTGTTAGACCAAAC
>CAZEKS010000059.1:0-9763 GCA_964512795.1 uncultured Syntrophaceae bacterium | reverse complement strand
AAAAGGACATGGACCTTCCCCTGTAACTCTTCGCTGCTCCAAGGTTTTCCATCCAGCCGTCCTCCCAGTTTTTCTTTTAACTCCACCTTTGGAGGAATCTCGCCTAATTCAACCGCCAGGGCAGCCTGGTTTATCAGAAAGAAAACCAAAAAAAAGATCACCCCTTTCATGAAATGCTTCATCACCAACCTCCTGAATTTTTGATGTCAACTTGCTTCTGGTTTCATTAAGCAATGGAAGCTTATGTTTCAAGACCTGGCCCAAGATCCGCATCATGAAACATTGCTCAAAATATCCGGTTTATCGCTGGTAATGCCATCAACCCCCCTAGTCCTGTATTCTTTAGCTTCCTGTTCTGTATTGATTGTCCATACAATTACCTTCAGACGATTCTTGTGAGCATCCGCAACGTTCTTCGTATGGATAAATCTATAAAAAGGGACCAGATACTGAGCATTCAGCCCTAAGGCCGCATGGACAGGATTCTTATATCTTGAGTAAACTAAGCCTGTCTCAATCTTGGAGTCTAATTGCCTGATATTGGCAACTGCCTGTTCGTGGAAAGAGATGATAATGACCCTCTTATTTAGTCTTTCCTCCCTGATGGATTCCAAAATCCTCTTCTCATAGCCAACCTCCTTCAATTCCAACAAAATTTTTTCAACCTTTTTATCTATAAATTGCAGAGCTTCTTCAAGGGTTGGAATCTTATCGCCTGATAATTTTTTCAATTCGTTTAGTGTTGACTCATTGACCCGAACATCCCTCCCGAAGACCCTTTTCAAATTCTCGTCATGAATGATAACCAATTTGCAGTCTTTTGATCTCCGCACATCCATTTCAATGGCATTGGCACCCAATTCAATCGTTCGTTGAAAGCTTTGCAAAGTGTTCTCCATTTCGTAGGCCCTGGCCCCTCTATGTCCGACCTTCAAAAACAACTCTTTCCCTTTTTGGGAGTCCATTCTTCCGTACCCTTTATGGGGTGCCATAATTGCCTGAATAATGGAAGCAGTTGCTGCTGCTTCCCGGAGAGGCTATTGCGTTTCGGATTGTGCTCCCTTTTCAAAAACAATATGGAGCACCTTCCGGCCAGTCAAGCGTTACAGTCTTTTTTAGCTTTGCCTGCCCGCCGGAGCTTCAGCATAGGCGGGAGCTTTGAGCATTGAGCTTTACGCTATGCTTTATGCCTTCTGCGCTATGCGCGCATTTGGAATAGCAAACTTTTTTATGGATGCCGCCGGATCTCAATCTTTAAGTCTGACCTCGAACCTCCGAATCTCCTTCCCTAAGAATGGGTACCTGTTCTTTTCAATAACGCAATAATCAGAATTTGATATTTCAACTTAATCTGGAATCATCCAATGAGGTCGTGTCATTGCCCAATTTTTCAAGGTTCCCGGCAGCCAATTCTCAAGGTCTCTTGCCAGGTAAAATTGGGGGAAAAGTAGTTCATCGTGAGAGGCAATCATACCCTCCTTTACGGCTTTCTTTGCCAGAACGGTATGCGGATAAATACGAACGCCTGCAGTGATTTTTAAGGTGTCCAATTTAAGGGAGTCAGCAAAAAGAAGGCTTTCTTCAACTGACTTCCTTGTTTCACCTGGACTTCCAAGTAATAAAAATCCCATTTGCCTTATAACTTGCTCAGATAACATCTCTGAAATTTGTCGCACCTCTTTAAGGTGAAATCTTTTGTTCATATTCTTCAGGATTCGTTCAGAGCCGCTTTCAAATCCCATACTCACTTGCTCACAACCGGCTTTGGCCATATACGCTGCCAGTGTTTTATCCACATGCATAGGGTAAAGGATGCTCCACCATCTTATATTCAGATCTTGATCGATGAGCTTACGGCAGACTTCCTTGGCAAAGGAGGCCGGGAGGTTGAAGGTATTGTCAACGAAGTAGAGAAGTAGAACTGATGAACCCCGGCTTTCCGCCACCGAGCAATCCACTTGACAATAGTCTCTGGAGAATGTCTACGGAACATCCGTCCCTCAATGACCCCGGTGCTACAATAACTACAGTTCAATGGACATCCACGCCTTGTCTGAACTGGCATCCAGAGTTCTTCTTTTTGAGGTGGTGCTGGCCAGAGGTCTGCATTAGGAAGGGGCAATCTATCCAGATTTTTTTCGAACATCCTTTCACACGGAGGGCCCTGACCTGGCAGATAAAGACCCGGCAATCCCAGAAGGCTGGCACCCCGCTCTATCCGCTCTATCAAGTCCGGAAAAACCACTTCTCCTTCACCTTGAATTCCCATATCCGCACCTAAAAAGGAAAGGGCACCTTCCGGGAATAGGCTGTATCCTGCTCCACCCAAAACAATCGTGGCTCCTGAAAGACTTCGACAACCCGCTACGATTTCTTTAACCGGATCCAATAAGAATCTTGGATGTTCCATATTCTGGTCATCAATGTTCCTCACCGACAGCCCGATCAGATCAGGACGAAATCCTTCAATAGCACTTTTGAGGACCGACAACGTATCCTTTTCGGTCATCAAATCCAGCATGGCCACATCATGCCCTGCTTTTTGGGTGGCAGCGGCCACACACGCCAGACCGAGGGGTAAGGTGGGCATATTTATCTTTTCCGTGTTGGTGGAAATGAGAAGAACCCTCATTCCTGAAACTCCAAATTGCCTCCCAAACTAACCTCACCTTTGACTGTCAAGTGTCCGTATTTTTCTTTACGTAAAAAATAAATGTTTGGGGGGCTTAATAACGCATCCTGCCTAAATTCTCTTGCCCCGACGAATTTCATTTCCATATACCTCTACAAAAATGTTACCAAAAATGTGGAAATAACGCAAAAGGCTTTCGATGAAGGTGCGTGGATCAGCCGGGTTTGTCTTCAAGTAAGTCCGGGGGGGACGTTGTTCAATTCTTTCACTAATTTTCCCTTCGGAAATCTCATCCGCCCTCACCCTTCAACTGTTTTGAAGCATACTCTTATTAAAAACGTGTCCCTGCCTACCGGCCCCGGTCCCGACCGAGGGCGGGGCAGGCAGGCGTGACCGTGTCGCGTGTCCGCCTCACTTCATCGTGACCATGTCGCGTGGTTCGTGTCTAAAGCTCACTACCTACCGCAAAGAGCATCCAACCGTAAAGCGCGAGGCGTAAGGCAAAAAACAAAAAAGCCCATTTTTTTTGAGAATAGGTGATAGGCGATAGGCAATAGGAGTCAGGCCGTCAGACGGCGCTTTGGTTCCATAGGGTTCATATGTTACACTAAAACGATTGATCATGCGAAACCGCCCTCTGTGAAGGAATCCCGTTTGTTAACGCATATCCTTTTGATGATGGTTATAAATCTGTGGGTCTTTTTTATCATCTGGAGTTGTGGGGCGGTCGAGTCGCCCCCATCGGATGCCGGTCCACCAGCCCACCATACCCCGAAAGGATTCAGGAACCTCTCCTCCGATTCGAATCGGGGGGCTGGGGCCTTTTTAAAGTGGCAATTGGGGCTGGGACCCCATGAATCCCCTATCCTCTCCCCGGATGAAATTCCGTTCTATAAGCCCGCTGCGGCTGAGCCGGAACGGAATCGGATCAAAAATCCTGACCCAGATCAGATCCAGATCACATGGGTGGGTCATTCGACCTTCCTCATTCAAATGGATGGGGTCAATATTTTAACAGATCCTATTTTCAACGACCGTTCCTCACCTTTCTCTTTCGGGGGCATCAAGCGTTTGGTAGCACCCGGTATCCAGTTTAAAGACCTCCCTCCCATTCATGCCGTTTTGATCAGCCACAATCACTATGATCACCTGGACAAGCATACGATCGAGCGTCTGGCAAATAGGCCGAAATATTTCATTCCCCTTGGCCTTGCCCGATGGTTCAAGAAGAGAAAGATAGACCACCTGATCGAGTTCGACTGGTGGCAGAACGCTTCATCGCTCGGATTGAAATTTAATTCCGTGCCGATTCAGCATTTCTCCGGACGTTCACCCTTTGATCAGAATAAAACCCTCTGGTCGGGTTGGATCGTTGAAGGAAAGACGGGGAGGATATTCTTTGCAGGCGACACGGGATACTCTCCGGTCTTCAAAAAGATTGGAGAGCGCTTCGGATCCATGAGCGTATCACTGATTCCCATCGGAGCCTATATGCCGCGATGGTTCATGGGGCCGGTCCATGTCAATCCTCCAGAGGCGATCAGGATCCATCAAGACACGAACTCTCAACAATCCATCGCCTCCCACTGGGGAACCTTTAAACTGTCGGGCGAGCCCATTGGCGAACCCCCTCTCTATCTGGAAAAGGCTTTAAAAGAAGCAGGCATTGATAAAAAAAAGTTCCTCATCATGAAGTTTGGAGAAACCCTGTCGTTTCGTTGATCACCTTTCTTATCTCGTAAGACGCAGGGGATGCAGAACCTCGCATGGCGCAAAGCGTTTCTTCCACCGTAAGTTGTGAGGCGTCAGCCGTTGCATCATTCAGATAATTCGATAGAGCATTCGCCATTCTGCTTACGCAACCTATTTAGAAGAAGGAGGATACCTGAATAATGAAACAGAAGGTAAACCCACCGGTGGTGGTCACAAAGGATTGTATTTCCTGCGAACGATGCGTCGCGATTTGTCCGAGTTTTGTCCTGGAGATGGTCGAGGCCAAATCCGCAGTGGTCAGGGGGGAGTGGTGCATTGGCTGCGGGCACTGTGGAGCGGTGTGCCCAACGGGAGCCATTCTTCATGATGGAAGCTGTTTGGATATGCATCCGAGCAAAGGGGAGGTTCCTGCAACGTCCCCTGAAATATTGGAACTCCTCTTGCGGGAGAGGCGCTCGGTTCGACTCTACACCAGCGACCCTGTCCCGGAGCAGGTGTTGAATAAAATTCTTGATGCAGGAAGATATGCACCCACCGGAACCAATAGTCAGAATGTCCACTATATGGTGCTGACATCGCCTGATCAGATTGCAGAGTTGCGAAAGAGGACGATAAACTTCTACGACAAAATGTTTTCGCGAGTCCGGGGACGGTTCGGTATGTTCTTAGTATCTCTCGTGGCGGGCCGAAAAGTTGCAGAATATCTGCGCGAATCACTTCCGAAGATGGAGTACGCATACGAACAGATGAATCAGGGCAAAGATCGCCTCTTCTATCATGCGCCCGTCGTGATCCTCGCCCACGCCGAATCCTGGGACAGGAGCTCGTCATTCAACTGCTCAGTAGCCCTCTATCATTGCTCCTTGATGGCCCACACCCTAAGGCTTGGTTGCTGCTTCAACGGCTTCCTGGTGAATGCGGTAAATCATTCCCGTAAGATTAAAGGATGGCTGGGTATTCGGGCGGATCATCGATGTTACTCAGCAATGACCCTTGGCTTTCCGGGTGCGAAATACTTGCGCCTTGTTCATCGCCATCCTCCCAGGGTGGATAAAATTGCGGGAAGTGAGGGTCCAGAGTCCGTTCCCCTATAACCGTGAATCGTGCCTGCACGCCGGAGTGCGTCGTTACGCCTGCCTGCGCGAAGCCGCTACGGCGAAGGCAGGGCACGCAGGCGTGATTCGTGTGCCTAAAAAACCAAAGCGCAGAGAGAATAGCGTAAAAACCTTTGATCTTAAAACTTAAAGTAAAAACCTGACCGTGACCCTTCCTGTCGCAGGCAGGAAGGAGGCTTAGAGTGGGGGAAAGTCCAGAATCGCCAAGCCACCCTCCTATGCGTTGGTGCATAGATATCCATAAGCACATCCGCTGCAATGATTCTTTGGATCGATCGTCGGGAGGAAGGGCTGATCCGGGTTCAGGATCTCTCTCAGGAGACCGAAAATCACCTGGGTCAGATTCCCAAAATGCTCCTTGAACTCGGTTTCATTTTTAAAAAGCGGAACTTCAATGTCGGAGTTAATCCTTGTCTTTCCGAGGAGTAAAAACATGCAATCGACGTCTTCCGGTTTTTCTCCCGTTAAAGCAGAATAAGTGACAAGATAAAATGGAAGCTGAAGGGTGCTGATGGCTTCACTCCACGAATCCCGGTTTTTTGGATCGAGCTTATCGTAACGGATGGCGAGGTAATTTTTATTGGCCGAAGTCTTATAATCGATAATGGCAATCCTTTCTCCCCTCTTTTCAACTCTGTCGAGCCGCGCCCCGAGTTTGAAGGAGTCCTTTACCACATCGATCCTTTGCTCAAGGCCCAAGATTTTTGTTTGAAACTCCCTGATCTTCGGCACCTGGTAATGCTTGATGAAATCCTTCAAATGCCTCTCCACCTGGTTCCTGAGCAGATAGATCTCACCGGTAGGATCTTTACCGTATTGCTCCTCAAAATGCTTATGGATGACTTTCTCGAATTCCTTAAGATTCATCTCCTTTTCAGTCAGGACAGATCCTGTTTTTCCTTTGAAGTAATTGAAAAGAACCAGGTGAACAAACGATCCAATCTCCTCCTTCTCAAATTCTTCTGAAATGACCTCTCTTTCCCTGAGCCCGAGAACATATTCGTAATAGAACCGGAGGGGACAAGTGAGGTAGGTATTCAGGGAAGTTGCGCTGAAAGGATATTCTTTTAAGAACCCGATCATCTCCACGGACTTGCGGATGGGAGAAGGGTTCGTATCTCTCAGGTTGACAGCGTACTGGATGGTCTTAATATAACTCTTGTCATCTCTCTTCCCTTCTCTCTTCTGCTTCTCCCAGAGACACCTTTCAACAAACCTGCTCTTCTCCTTCTCATCATTTTCGACGTAAAAGAGATGTGCCTCCTTGGCTCCTCTGACCAGCGTATCGAAGGTATAGAACATGATCTCTTCCCTATCCAGGTAGGTGGGAAGTCCCAACACCTGCTTGGCCTTGAAGGGCAAAAAGGAATCCTCTCTCGTTGTATCAGGGAGGATGCCCTCGTTTGCATCGAGAAAGAGGACATTCTCAAATTTTAGATTCCGCGTTTCCAGGAATCCAAGGACCTGCACCCCTCTCAGGGGCGTTCCTGCAAAAGGAGTATAAGCAGTCATGATATATTTTTTAAAAAGGGTGAAATAGCTTGCGACCTCCTGAAACCGGATCTCCTTCATCAGAGACCTGGAAAGGATGTCCAGGTGGGTGATGAAAGACTCTGAATAGGGGTAGAAAAAGGGATGGAGACGGGCCGTGCTGTTCTGATAGATGTATTCGACTACCTCTTTCAGTTTCTTTGCAAAATCCTCCACATCTCTAAAAGAAAGCATCTTCCTGATGGTATGGGCATGGATCGCCTCTAAGTGCTCTCTCATCATCTTCAGGGTGATCCCCGGCTCGACGCTTAATACTCTTTCTTTGATGGAACCAAGGATGGCCTCATCGCTCTCTAATTCCGATAAGGATAGAAACTTCCTGGTTCGCTTCTCAATGAAGGTCTCCTCAATGGTATGGAAAAGAATCCTGGTCATATCTGCCCTTCCCTGAAAATAGATGTTCTTCGTGTAGGGATGGAGAATGAACTCCAGGTAATAGGGGACGTAAAGACGATCCCCATCCATGGTGGTGACCACTTCCATGAGGTTATTGAAAAAACCGAAGAGAGAAGTCCTCTGGAGAGGGTATCCAAGGGAGACGTTATAGTTGTCTGGATCAAGGAGGCTCAGGGCCTGGTGGAAAAGAGGAAGCAAGGTTTCAGCGGAAGGAAGGACGATGACTGTGTTTTCGGCAAGCCGTTCCTTCCGATCTATCCTGTTTTTCAATAGTGTGCCCACACCGAGGACCTGGCCATGGGAATCCGGGCTCTTGTAGCAATGGATCTCGGGCCCAGTGGGTGTGAATCCCCTTTGAGCCGATATTCCCAGGTCGGATAACTTCTTTTTCATTCCCTCTCCTTCCTGAAAAATGAAGAGGGTGTTTTCTCTTTTCATCAGGGATCGAAAGATCTTTTTCTCTGATTCCGTAAGGGCAAAAAAACCTGCGAGGATCACTTTTCTAAAACGATCCAGATTTAAACGGTCGATATTCTCCGAAACAGCCCGGTATCTCGAGGACCTCGTAGAAAAATGGTCTTCCCCTATCCTTCTGTAAAAAGTTTCATAGAAATAGGAGAGAGATTGGAGCCTTCTCGCCGTGGGTTCGGGTATGTTTTCTCCGGCGATGCTGTCGATCTCTTTAACCTTTTTGGAGGGTACTCCTTCGATATAAAGCTCCTCAAGGTCATTGTATAGCTTCATCCCGACGGGGAAGAAAGTGTCAGGAGTGAGAAAGCTCTTTCTCCCCAGGTGCTCGGGCGAAGCGACATGAAGGGTGTAAAGGATCGAGACGGCATCGATCGCTTCGAGCTTTCTTCCTCGGAGCCCCAAGGGTTCGTCATGGACGTGTTCGATGAATTCATCCATGGAAAGGATGACAGGCGGTATGAAACTCGACTTCTCTCTATCTGCCAGGACTTTCCTGAGGAAGTGCGAAGGCCTTTTGCCGGGAAAGACCACGAGGCTGGAAACATAGTCCTTTTCAATGCCGATCAAATGCTCCGCCACTTTCTCAACCAGATTCTCCGATGGTGAAATCAGAAGAACGTTCACTTGACTTTCCTATTTCAACAGATTTTGCATGACAGGTTCGCCACGCCCGCCTGCCACAGGCAAGCAGAAATTATTAGAATCTGAAATCCCCCCTCGCCCCCCTTTAGTAAAGGGGGGGTGGGGGGATTTGCATCTGGGTAAACCTTCTTTCACCCTCCGAAGCTATCGCCTGCCAAAGAATTTGTTCGGCGATCAGATCAGCGCAGGAGGGTTATCTCTTTCAAATCCACGTAGGCTATGACCCCTTCGATATTCCTGTCGGGATAGATCTCTTTTAAAATCCGGATATAATTTTTGAGCTGGGAGATATATTCCTTTTCAGCTTCTCTGTCGGCGCCTGTTTTATAATCGATCACGGAGACCCGATCTTCTTCGAACACCACCCTGTCCATCCTAAAGAGATTTCCCCGGGGGTCTGAAAATTCCTGCTCCTTTTTGATGACCCTCCCCGCCATGGCCTGAAAATAAGGGCTTATTTCTTCATGGTTCAGGAATTCCAGAAGATCTTTTTTCATCGTTTTCACGGAATAATCGGTCATTAATTCATCATTCACCCGCTTGATGATTCGCTCGAGTTCCGGTTCGATGTTTTCGTCCAGGCCGTCAACAAAATAAAGAACCCTGTGAAAAAACTCGCCTCTCCGCCTCTCCTCTAAGTTGAGCTCCCCGATGGCTGCGAACCCCGTTAGAACGGACGGGGCTCTGAGCCTGCCCTTTCTACGAGGAATTGAAATATCATCCCCGGCATGAATGGCGGGGTTTTCTAACGGGGCGAAAGGAAATCTGATCGTGTCAGGAGGATGATAGAGCTCCATTCTTTCTTGAGTCGTTTCAGGAGAACGCGGGCGTGGAATATTCTTCCGACCAGTTTGAGAATCCATCTCCTTCAGGAGATCGATTGGGAATTGATTTCTCCTCCCTTGGACTCCAACAATATACAGTTCCTCCTCTGCCCGCGTAAAACCCACATAAAGGGTATTGAGCTTGTTTACCAGATCCTTGAGCCTTTCCTCTTCGTATTTCTCTTGAAGAAAGGGGCTCGCTTTCATGATCTGCTGGTTGATTTTGAGCAAATGGACACCCTCCGTCTCCTCATTAAGAATATATTTGAACCCCCGCGGGATCTCCTCATACAGGAGAACAATAGCTACCGGAAAACCCAATCCTTTTGCCTTGTGGAGGGTCATTACCTTCACGGCATTGATGCCTGCAGGGACATCAATGGTCCAATCCGACTCCCCTGCCTCTTCGTCAGAGGCGC